>CAUVDL010000087.1:0-8480 GCA_963550695.1 uncultured Prevotella sp.
TATGAAAGTAAACTTTCATTGCACTCACTTGCACTATCTTTGCAGAAGATAGGCTACGTTCGGCAATACGAAAGTAAACTTTCATTGCGCTCACTTGCACTATCTTTGCAAAAGATAGGCTGCGGTTAGCAATGTGAAAGCCAGCTTTCATTGCGCTTACTTGCACTATCTTTAATAAGAATATTATTCACTTATAAGAATCACTAATTATGACAATAGAAGAGAAGACAAAGATAGAAGAAAGAATCGTAGACGTGTTGAAGACCGTTTACGACCCAGAAATACCAGTGAATATTTATGACCTTGGTATGATTTATAAGATTGATGTGGATGACGAGGGTAACCTTGATATGGATATGACCTTTACTTCTCCATCATGCCCTGCGGCGGATTTCATTCTTGAAGATGTACGTACAAAGGTGGAAAGTGTAGAAGGTGTTAAGACAGCAAACATCAACCTTGTCTTTGAACCAGTATGGGATCAAAGCATGATGACTGAAGAGGCACGTGTTGAATTAGGCTTTGAGTAAGCTATTCATAGTTTCCCTTGTTTAGAATAGGGTGCCTTGTCCTTTTTGTTTTGTCCCCGCTTCTGAGACAATTCCTCAGAACATAGAGCGAAATCATTATCCCTTACCACCCATCATCCGCTACCCAATGACATGAAGAATATCTATTTCCTTTCCGACGCACACCTCGGCTCACTCGCTATAGAGCACCGTCGCACACATGAACGCCGCCTTGTACGCTTCTTGGATAGCATTAAGCATAAGGCTGCCGCAGTCTATTTGTTAGGCGATATGTTCGACTTTTGGAATGAATATAAGTATGTTGTTCCTAAAGGTTTTACTCGTTTCCTTGGTAAGATATCTGAGTTGACGGATATGGGTGTGGAGGTTCATTTCTTTACTGGTAACCATGACCTCTGGACTTATGGCTATTTAGAAAAGGAATGTGGTGTTATCCTTCACCGTAAACCGATTACAACTGAGATATACGATAAGGTGTTTTATCTTGCACATGGGGATGGATTAGGTGACCCCGACCCAATGTTTCGTTTTCTTCGTAAGGTTTTTCATAATCGTTTCTGCCAACGACTGCTCAACTTCTTTCATCCTTGGTGGGGAATGCAGTTAGGCTTGAATTGGGCAAAAAGGAGTAGATTGAAGCGTAAAGATGGGAAGGAAGTCCCCTACTTGGGAGAAGACAAGGAGTATCTGGTGCAGTACACGAAGGAGTATATGTCCACACATAAAGACATAGACTATTATATTTACGGACATAGACATATTGAACTCGACCTCACCTTGTCGCGAAAGGCGCGTTTATTGATTCTTGGTGACTGGATATGGCAGTTCACTTACGCCGTTTTCGATGGTGAACACATGTTCCTCGAAGAGTATGTTGAAGGTGAAAGCAAGCCTTAATAAACGTAAAAATATACTATTTGTAAAGACAAAACGGGAATTTTTGAGTATAAAAAGTAAAATTTCGCAAAAGTATTTGGTAGTTACGAAACAAAAATGTAACTTTGCATTGTCTTTAAGAGGAATGAGTAACAACTCATTACCGAGATAAGATAAAAGAGGCCTTAGTCCTAAATTCGATTTAAGACATTCATAATATAAAATTAAAACTCAGGTTTGTAGATTAAGTTTAGTCAAAAGAAAGGTAGTTGTCGTGAGATAACTACCTTTCGCTTTTTTATGGAGTTTTATCGCTGTTTGCCAGTGTAAGTATACAATTATAGGCGTTATTAGGTGTTTTATGAAAGCATAAAATCGCCTATAACGCCTATATCTGTCTTTATTATTTCTTTAAGTTCTTAACAAGTTCTTGTGTGTCACGAGCAATAACAATCTCCTCATCGGTAGGAACAAGCACAACTTTAACCTTTGAGTCATCGGTAGAGAGAATCTTTTCCTCACCACGACACATATTGCGTTCTTTGTCAAGTTTAATACCAAGATACTCCATGTCCTGGCAAGTATCCCAACGAAGACCTGTCTGATTCTCGCCAACACCAGCTGTCCAAACGATGATATCAACACCATTCATTGCAGCAGCATAAGCACCAATGTACTTCTTAATACGATAAGTGTACATCTGCAATGCTAAATGAGCCATCTTATCACCTGCGTTGTCAGCGTTCTCAATGTCGCGCATATCAGAGCTGATACCTGTAATACCAAGTACTCCAGACTCCTTGTTAAGGAAGTCTGCCATCTCCTGTGGCTTCTTTCCGAGCTTCTCCATCAGATAGGTAACTGCTGAAGGATCGATATCACCAGAACGAGAACCCATCATTAAACCTGCCAATGGAGTCAGACCCATTGAGGTGTCGATAACCTTACCGCCCTTGATAGCTGCGATAGAGGCACCATTACCAATGTGACAAGTGATAATCTTCTGTGTCTTAATATCAACACCAAGCATCTCGCAAACACGATGTGATACGTAGCGATGACTCGTTCCGTGGAAGCCATAGCGGCGAACGTGGTACTTCTTGTAGAGATCGTAAGGAACTGCGTAGAGGTAAGCGTAGTCAGGCATTGTGCTATGGAAAGCATTGTCGAATACAACTACCTGTGGAGTGTGAGGCATTAAAGCATCAACCGCACGTAAACCACGCAAGTGACCAGCATTGTGAACAGGTGCAAGGTCGATAAGACTCTCAATACCATCTTCCACTTCCTTGGTTACGATGCAGCTCTTCTCAAAGAGGTCGCCACCCTGTACGACACGATGCCCAACTGCTCCAATTTCGTCAAGGCTTTTAAGCGCACCAAGTTCTGGGTCGAGGAGCACCTTGAATACGAGTGCTACACCCTCTTTGTGAGTTGGAAGGTCAGCCATAATCTGCTTCTTCTCACCATTATTAAGTTTTACCTTAATAAATGCCTCGTCAAGTCCGATACGCTCAACAATACCCTGAGCCAATACAGACTCATCTACCATATCGTACAATTTGTACTTAATGGAACTACTACCGCAGTTTAAAACTAATATCTTCATATAAGAAATTATTATTTTAGAAGGATGCTATAGGGATTATTTTATAAGTATCTTATTCCTCTTTGCGGATTCCTAAAACTCTCTCAGAACCCCTAAATCATCATTTCCAATCCTACTATTATTTTTTAGAATCCTGTGCCTGGCAGGCTGTGATAGCTACCATATAATATATATCATCAACGCAACAGCCACGAGAAAGATCGTTTACAGGACGTGCAATACCCTGGAGGATAGGGCCAATAGCCTTTGCACCACCGAGGCGTTCAATCAGCTTATAGCCGATGTTGCCTACCTCAAGGTTAGGAACAACAAGTACGTTTGCCTTACCAGCGATGTTAGAACCTGGTGCCTTCTTAGCTGCAACGGCAGGAACCAATGCAGCATCAGCCTGCAACTCACCGTCAACTTTTAAGTCAGGGAACTTCTCTTTGGCAATCTTTGTAGCCTCAACTACCTTATCGATAATATAAACACTCTTGCCAGTCTCACGGTCCTTAGCATCCTGAGCAGAGCCCTTTGTTGAGAAGCTCAGCATAGCAACGTATGGATTCTGGAAGCCTGCAACACTCTTTGCAGTCTCAGCAGTGGTATAAGCAATCTGTGCCAACTGGTCAGCAGTTGGGTTTGGGGTAACAGCAACATCGCCCATAACGACAATACCGTTCTCACCATACTGTTCCTCATGTGTGAGAATCAGCATAGCACCACTCACACAGCTGATACCTGGTGCACACTTAATAATCTGCAAAGCAGGACGAAGGGTGTCACCAGTAGTAGAAAGGGCTCCAGAAATCTGTCCGTCAGCACCTCCTGTCTTAATAATCATGCAGCCAAGGTAAAGATTGTTCTTAGTAACCAGTTCGCGAGCTTTGTCTAAAGTCATACCCTTCTTTTGGCGCAATTCTGCCAATTTCTCAGCATATTCTTCGCTCTGTGGATTGTTCTCTGGGTCAACAATGGTAGCCTTGTCAATGTTCTTAAGCCCCCATTCTGTGGCAAGCTTATGGATGTTGGCTGGGTTTCCAATGAGGATCAGATTAGCGATGTCATCAGCTAATACTCTGTCAGCTGCCCTTAGGGTACGCTCCTCTTCTGCCTCGGGGAGCACGATACGTTGCTTATCGGCTTTAGCACGTGCAACGATTTGCTCTAATAAGTTCATATATGTCTTTTAAAATGTAATTATTATAAATTCGGTTTTGCTATGCAAAGATAGCAAAATAAAGTTGTAATTCCAAACATAATTATCGTTTTCTCCTATAAAACAGATTTATGCTGGTTAGTGATCATTTCTCATCGACTTTAGTCATGTGTGTCTTCTATATATTATAGGGATAAAGTTGCTTCTTTCTTCGTGCTTTTTAGCGATGTATTGACGTTCCGCACATATGGTGCTGATGCTCCGCACATGTGGTGCGCATGGTAAGCACCAATCGTGCTGAGGGCTAAATGTCTTGTAATCTAATTTTAGTTTGATAGCAATGTATTGTTAGGAAGGAGTTGTATAACTAAAATATGCAAACGACGTTCTGTCGGATAGCAACAAAAACAACCTGCTATTTGGGAGTTTTGAGTTTTCTATATATCTTTGTACTTTAAACAAAGTAGATAATGTTATGATTAAATTTCACGATGTAAAGACAACTGACCGTGAATTAATACAAAGCTACACGCTATGTGGCGACCGCATGAATTGCGATTTAAGTTTTGCAAATATCATCTCATGGCGTTTCTTATATAATACGCAAATAGCTGAGGTTGATGGCTTTTTAGTCTTCCGTTTTTATACAGGTCATCATCTTGCTTACATGGCTCCAGTGTGGAAATGTAAGTGGGATGAGGCTATGCGAGAGCGTTTTGCTGCTGTTATCAGGCAGATGCGAGATGACGCAATTACTTTGGGTCATCCCTTCTTGATGTTGGGTGTTTGTTCTTATATGGTTAGTATTTTGGAGGGGACTTTCTCTGATACTTTCTTTGTTAAGCCAGACCGCGATTATTTTGATTACATCTATACCCGTGAAAAGTTGGCAACACTATCTGGAAAGAAACTTCAAGGCAAACGAAATCATTGTAATAAGTTCCGTAAGAGTTATCCAAACTATGAGTATCGTCCGCTTACAAAGGAGATGATACCCGAATGTATCGCTGTAGAAGAGAATTGGAGAGCTGTCACAAAGGAGGATAACGAAGATACGGAAGAACTCTCTGAAGAACTTCGCTCGATGACACGTGTCTTTGATTTGTGGGACGAGATTGGTGCCCTTGGTGGTACGATATGGGTTGATGGAAAGTTGATCGCCTTTACTTTCGGCTGTCCTATTACGAATAAGGTGTTCGATGTATGTGTAGAAAAGGCTGATACTGCTTATGAAGGTGCTTTCTCTATTATCAATCAGGAGTTTGCGCAGCATCTTCCCGAGCAGTATGAGTATATGAATCGTGAGGAAGACCTTGGAATAGAAGGACTCCGTTATGCAAAACTTTCTTATAAACCAGACATTCTTTTAGAAAAGAGTGTGGTCATGGAGAAATACCCCTTAGCGCAGGAGGAGACGCAAGAACAGATTAAAGAGGAAACCATTGCCTTATGGCGTGATACCTTCCATGATGTAGAACCTTTTATACAACTCTATTTCTCATGTGTTTTCAAGCCAGAATATAACGTTATCTGTCAGGTTAACCAGCACACGGTAGCTGCTCTTCAAGCCCTCCCTTATACGCTAAAATATTATAATGAAGAGGTGCATACGGCTTATATTAGTGGTGTGAGTGTACGAGAAGAATACCGCAAGCAGAATATGGGTAACAATCTCATGTCGCAGGCTCACTTCCGTCTTTATCATAAGGATGTGGTCTTTGCATCGTTGATACCTGCTGAGGAATGGCTTTATGATTGGTATAGTCGTTGCGGTTATACACGTAACATTACTTGTACACCGCCTCCTGCTGATGTTGACAACATGGACTTTTCAACCTTTGATAGCTGGCAACGCACAAAGGATTGCGTACTTTTACACGATGAAAAGGGGCTTGAAATTATCAAGGAAGATCATCGTATCTCATTGTCTATCGACCCGAATGCGCGTAGAGAAACAAAGGATATCCCTGGAATGATTCGTATTATCAATGCTGAAAAGGCGTTGCAACTCTATGCAAACCGTCATCCAGAGCGTTCGGAAAACATTCGTGTGTACAATGATTCGGATATCCCAATGAATAATATCTACTTTGAAATCAAGCAGGGACACGTCGTTAGAACCAATCATCCTTTGCCTGATACTCGCTCATTAACGATTACAGAATTAGCTGACTATATCTTTAAGGATGATAACCTTGAAATGAATTTGATGCTGAATTAGGTGATGAGTGATGGGTGATGGTTGTTGATGATGTGTTGAAGTTTGGCGCATCTGAGGGAATATGTTTTGTTTAGGTGATGAGTGATAAATGTTGGGTGTTGATGAAGTGCGCATTTGAGGGAACATGTTTTGTTTAGGTGATGATTGATGGGTGTTAGGTGTTGATGAAGTGCGCATCTGAGGGAATATGTTTTGTTTAGGTGATGAGTGATGGGTGTTAGGTGTTGATGAAGTGCGCATTTGAGGGAACATGTTTAACACCCTTTTCCAGAATTCCTCAACACCCAACACTCAACACCCAACACCCAACACCCATCACGCCGTTACAATCTCTTTCGTCAAGATACTTTCCAACTGTTCGGCAGAAAGGCGGAGTTGGAACTCGCCACGTAGGGCAACACTGATGCGGCCTGTTTCCTCTGACACGATGATAGCCAATGCGTCGGAGTCTTGCGAGATACCCATTGCAGCACGGTGTCGTAAGCCGAGTTCCTTTGGAATATCTTGCTTGTGGCTCACAGGAAGAATACAACCTGCCGCCTTGATACGACGTTTAGAGATAACCATCGCACCGTCATGAAGTGGAGAATTCTTAAAGAAGATGTTTTCAATGAGTCGTTGATCAATACGAGCATCGATCAAGTCGCCTGTCTCAACAATGTCTTCTAACTTTACACCACGCTCAATAACAATCAGTGCACCGACCTTTCCACGGCTCATACTCATACAAGCCATAACGATAGGCATGATTGTTTCTTTGTCAACTTCGCTTTTGTCATCCTTTCTTCTAAATAATTTCATGATGTTGTTTACTCTTCTGTGTGCACCAAGGCTATAAAGAAAGTGGCGAATTTCTTCTTGGAAAAGGATAATGAAGCCGATAGCACCTACCGAAACCAATTTGTCCATGATGCTACCTAAGAGGCGCATTTCTAAGACTCGACTCACAATGAGCCACGTGATAACGAATACCATAATACCGATAAAGACGTTCAGCGAGCGTGACTCCTTCATCAATCGGTAAATATAGTAGAGCATCAGTGCTACCAGCACGATGTCGATTACATCTTTTATTCCAAATGGAAAAAACATAATAGTAAAGCAACTCCCAGTTTCGCAATCGCAACTTCTGATAATAGGTTGAGTCGGTATGCTAATATTGGGTGAAGTGTGGGTTATCTGTTGGTTGATAATTAATATGTTAAATAACGCTTATTGTTCAGCATTTTGGCGCATTGCTTCAACGATTTTCACAGCTTCAACAGCAGGACGGACGTCGTGAACACGTAGAATATTGGCTCCTTTCATGAGAGCGATAGTGTTCAGAACTGTTGTACCATTAAGACTTTCATTTGCCGTTATGCCCAAAAGCTGATGAATCATACGTTTGCGACTGATGCCAACGAGTAGGGGAAGTTCCATTACTTGTAGTCGTTCCATCACACTCAACAAAGTGTAATTACCGTCTACGGCTCCTTTTCCAAAGCCAAAGCCAGGATCGAGGATAATGTCTTTTTGTCCTAAGGCACGTAGCTCTTGCACTTCACGTGAGAAGTTGATGAGCATATCGTGTAGGTTGGCTGCCGTAGACATTAATATATAAGGTGTACCTAATTCGGCGACAGTAGGGAACATCTCTGGGTCCTTACCTTCTTCAACATCGTTGATGATGTCGGCTCCGAACTCCTCAACTGTGCGTCTGGCAATCGAAGCATGGAAGGTGTCAACCGATATGATAGCGTCAGGCTCGGCATCTCGGATAATTGGAAGGGCAAAAGCTAATCGGTTCATCTCCTCTTCGGCACTGACAGGGTCACTGTTGGGACGAGTAGAGCAAGCTCCAACGTCAATAATCTTCGCCCCTTCTGCCACAATCTCATGCGCACGTTGGCGAATAGCCTCCTCCGTCTGTACACGACTGCCGGCAAAGAAAGAGTCAGGTGTCACGTTCATGAGACCCATAACGAGTGGTTGGCTCAAATCGATGAGTTGCCCTCGTACGTTGATTGTATAGTTAACGGGCTTTACATCTGCCCCAAAGTTCATACTTTCCATATCCGCAAAGGTAATGCAAAAGTAGCATATATGTGAATTTTGAATTAA
>CAUVDL010000088.1:0-8086 GCA_963550695.1 uncultured Prevotella sp.
GAAACAGCAGGTGACAAGAGGAAAAGAAATAGTAATACTATAAAACACTTTATTGTTCTCACAATTATTTATTTTTGCGTTTAATGGCGTGGTCATACCGCCATATCTCTACGCTGTTAATAATATTCTGCCACAAGATGTAGCAGCCTGGACCCACAGTTGACAATGGATTCAGATAAGTGTAGGCTATCCAGATAGCAAAAGCAGTGTTCTTCTGCCCTAAAGCCTGTCCCGCATTAATCGTACTGCGGAAAAAACGACCAATATATCTGCCAATAGCAAATTGTATCAAGCAAAGCACTAAGGCCAATATTGCTATCAACAAAAGGAAGCTAACAGCTACCTCAGCATGAACAATATTCTTTACTGTTGTGCCTGAAACGATAAGTAATGAACATCCCCAAAGATAATAACTAAGGTTGTTCACACTGATTACCCACTGATAGAACCTACATAAAGTGTGCCAATGTTTCGTTATATAGGCCAAAATCATCGGTACTACCAATACCAGACACACCTTATAAAGAATTGCAACAAAGGCACTCCAGAAAGTTATATCCGCTTCAGCATCAAGCAGGGGAAAGCAGACTGGTATCAACAAGGCACAGAGAAAGTTGGAGAGGAAGGTATAAGTTGTCATTTCCTCAAGGTTTCCACCTAACTTCTGTGTAACCACTGCGGCTGCAGAGGCACAAGGACAAATGATACAAGTGAGTAGGGCTTCAAGCAATATGAGCGAACCACCTGTGATATGAAAAAACAGAATTGTCCCAATAACAACCGCAACCATTAGCACTTGAGAGAGTGCTATCCAAAAATGCCAACCCACTGGAATTAACTTACGGAAGTCTACCTTACAGAAGGTAACGTATAAGACGAGGAACATAAACAATGGAAGAGCTACGTCAAGGATAGGAGCAAAAAAGTTTGCTGCACCATCCAAGGCTGGTATAAAGGCAAAAACAAGGTATAAAAAGCTACCGGTAGCTATTGCCACTGGCAGTGTCCACTCCTTGATAAATTGTATGATTCTCCTCATCTTCTATCATCAAATCATGCTGTTTCTCTCCCTTTTTAGAAAGAGAATGGGCTGCAAAGTTACGAAAAAAGGCTGAAAATCAGCAATATAATTCAAAAATCCTAAATATGATTAAGACAAATTCAGAGTTTACAATTATAAAATACAGTCATTAAACAATAAGAAATAAAGACAAAAATCCCACCAACTTCGCAGTTGGTGGGACCCATTCAAGTATATATGAAGCTATAGAAAAGCGATTAGCTTTTGTTATCTCTCGCGCAGACCATTTACTGCTCCAACAGTCTTCTTAGCATAGTCGTTCTCCTTAGCAGAACCAAAGGAAGCCTTGCTTGAAGCTCTTGTCAACGCATTTTGAGCCTTTGCATTTGCTGGTCTCTGACGAGCAAGATTGAAGCGCATAACATCTGTTGTGTTTGTACTACGTGCCACACCAAAGAATGTATCATATCCCTTTGCCTGCTCATACCCTAAGTGGAATCCTTCAGTAGAAGAATTCATGACAAGACGGAAGATAGTTTTACTCTCTGTGTACTTTATTTCGATGTCTCCATTATCCAAAACTCTCCAAGAGAATGCTAATGTCTGTGTTTTACCTTGTGCATCAGTATCTACCTCAACACCATTACCTTGAAGTGAATTAGCAGACGAATTGTACTGGAAGAACTTCATATTAGCGTGGAAAGAATTACTCAAACGCTGGCTTGTTTTATCATCAGTGTACTCAATAGTCATGTCACCAGCCCACTCACCAGTCAGTGTCTGTGCCTCCTCAACAAGGCGACTAACCTGTGTGTTCTCCTCCTGACGATAGTTATTATCCCAGTTATAATATCTATTACTTCCAACAGCATCCATGAAAGCATAGAACTCTTGAGTCGTTGCTTCTGGATAATTATAATAGAACCAGTTATAAGCTGTATAATAACTTGATCCATTTGGATACTGATATAGATAATTACGTACGGCAGATGTTACCAAATTATTATAGTAATAATAATCATCTCCATCATAAAAATCATTATCACAGCTTGTCAATGCCAATGGACTTGCAACTATTGCAAGTGCCAAGAATAATTTAGTGATTCGTTTCATATTCATATCCAATTAAGTTATTTTTTCTTTATTTACTGATGCAAAAATAGTGAAATTATAAGATGATAATCGCGTAAATACACTATTTGAAGATAGGGAAATCCCTATTAAAGAAGATAGACCCACAAATCATCAACTTAATTGGGTGAACTTCAACAACCTATTACAAATGAAAGTGAATACTAAAAATCTCCTAAACAATGAAGGAAGAAACAAATAAAATTTGTACATTTGCATCATACAAATAAGTAAACTATAATAAAGAGAAGATAAGAAACAGAAATGAGAACAGTTTATGAATTCTCTGTCAAAGACAGAAAAGGTAAGGCATTTTCACTGAAAGAGTTTTCTAATGAGGTGCTACTGATTGTAAACACAGCTACAAAATGTGGCTTCACGCCAACTTATGAGGAGTTGGAGGCACTCTATGAAAAGTACCATGCACAAGGATTCGAAGTACTTGACTTCCCTTGCAACCAGTTTGGACAGCAGGCACCAGGTACAGATGAAAGTATCCATGAGTTCTGCAAACTTACATACGGCACAAAATTCCCACGCTTTAAGAAGGTAAAGGTTAACGGCGAAGACGCTGATCCTCTCTTCAAGTTCCTCAAGGAACAGAAGGGCTTTGCAGGTTGGGACGAGTCACACGAGCTCTACCCTATCCTTGACAAGATGCTTTCTGAGGCTGACCCAAACTACAAGGAAAGTTCTGATATTAAGTGGAACTTCACTAAATTCCTTATTAATAAGAAGGGACAGGTTGTTGCTCGATTTGAGCCAACAGAGAAGATTGAGAATATCGCAAAGCAGATTGAGGAGTTATTGTAGGATAAAGACTTGCAATTAGTTCTTTCCTAATAAGGATAAAAGCTATTTGTAAGATTACATATAACAAAACGATAAAAAGGCAAAGAGCTTAGTACTCTCTGCCTTTTATTATTTATCGTACTTATTGCTGTCCTCTAAACAGAAAAAACTAACATCGTATTAGGGAATTACTTGTAGTAGATCTGTTATTTCCTAATGTCTGTTTGCTCTCACTGTCGTAAGATATTGCAAGGTGATTAGCACTCAGCACTAATGGTGCTTACCAACAACACAACGCGTGCTGGGCAACAACACATAAGTTAAATACGCAAAGTAAGTGTTAAGCTTACTTCATTTCGGAATCCAAGCCCTACTTTCTTGCAGGAAGAAAGAAGCATGCTGCGAACGTTATTAGTCCGTTCAACATCAACAACTCATAGCCGAACTTATAACCAGTAGTCTTCGAAACGATTGTATCTAAAGCAAAACAAAGAAGTGGACTGGCTACTGCTATGTATGGTGTCAGCCTATCATTCACAGTTCGCTTGGTACATAAGCCGAAGGCAAAAAGACCTAAGAGTGGTCCGTATGTATAAGAAGCTATCGTGTAAATAGCATCTATCAAACTTGTTGAGTTGACATAACGGAAAATAAGGATAAACAAAATAAACACAATGGACACACCTATATGTGCCTGTTTGCGTAACTTTTCATCCTTTGAACGATTACATATATCTACACAATAAGTTGTTGTTAAGGCTGTTAAGGCCGAGTCTGCACTGGAGAAGCACGCCGCAACAATTCCAATCGTAAAGAGAATAACAACCAATGTTCCTAATTGTCCGCCTGCAACAGCCTGTAACATAAGATTATCTGGCACATCAGGTAAAGCTTGCCCTATACTATTAAAGTACATCATCAACAACACCCCAAGAGAGAGAAAGAGTAAGTTAGCTGGTACAAAGGCAAAACCATAGGTACACATATCCTTCTGTGCCTCTCGCAAAGTCTTACAAGTAAGATTCTTTTGCATCATATCTTGGTCCAGTCCTGTCATAACAATAACAATAAAAATACCGCTAAGGAACTGTTTCCAAAAGTTCTGTTTTGATACCCAATCATCAAATACAAAAATACGAGAATGACTGTCGTTAGTTATTGCCTGCGCTGCTTCTGGAAGAGTCATGCCCAATGCCTCGACAACCTTATATATAATCAGAATAAGCGCAAGGAGCATACAAAGGGTCTGAAAGGTATCTGTCAAGACAAGTGTACGAATTCCTCCCCGACGTGTATAGAGCCATATAAGTGCCACAAGAGCCACAACAGTAATAGGAAAAGGGATGCCGTAAGCATCTAACACAAAACGTTGAAGTATCATACAAACAACATAGAAACGAACGGCAGCACCTGTCATCTTAGACAACAGGAAGAAAGAAGCACCAGTTTTATAGCTATGATTGCCTAAACGTGTTTGTAGATAAGAGTAGATAGTTGTCAACTTCAAGCGATAATAAACAGGAAGTAACAGATATGCAACAGCAAAATAACCAAGGACAAAACCTAAACATGTTTGCATATAGGTCATATCGCTCAATAGAACCATACCTGGAACACTAACGAAAGTAACGCCAGAAATACTGGCACCAATCATTCCGAAGGCAACAAGATACCAAGGTGACTGACGGTTTGCACGAAAGAAAGCATCGTTGTTAGCTTTATGTCCCGTTATTCTACTTATTAATAATAAGATGCAAAAATATGCAAGAATAGTAGCGATTATTATCATAATGGCAGCAAAATTACTAAAAATATTATCATTTCATGCAATTAAGAAATCTTATTTTGTAACTTTGTAAAACATCATCTTTCAGAGAACATTTATCCATTGTATAATAGAGTAACAGTATGGCACAACAGAAAAGATTTATACTTGACGAGAAAGATATCCCTACACAGTGGTATAATATTCAGGCAGACATGCCAACTAAACCCCTTCCTCCACTCCATCCGGCTACACGTAAGCCAATGACAGCAGAGGACCTTTCCGAGATTTTCAGTATGGAATGTGCTAAGCAAGAACTTGATTGTGAGCATGCTTGGATTGATATTCCCAAAGAAGTGTTGGATATGTATAAGTATTATCGCTCCACACCTCTCGTTCGTGCGTATGCTTTGGAGAAAGCATTAGACACCCCAGCACATATCTATTTCAAGAATGAAAGTGTAAATCCACTTGGCTCACATAAGGTCAATTCTGCCATTCCACAGTGTTACTATTGTAAACAGGAAGGTGTTACGAACGTGACAACAGAGACAGGAGCGGGTCAATGGGGCGCTGCCTTGTCCTATGCTGCAAAGGTATATGGACTTGAAGCAGCAGTATATCAAGTTAAGATTTCTATGCAACAGAAACCTTATCGTTCACTGATTATGAGGACATTTGGAGCAATGGTTGAAGGTTCACCTTCGATGTCTACACGTGCAGGAAAGGACATCGTTACACGCGATCCAACACATCCTGGTTCGTTGGGGACAGCTATCTCAGAGGCTATTGAGTTAGCAAAGACTACGCCTAACTGTAAATACACCTTAGGTTCAGTACTCAATCATGTTGCATTGCACCAAACTATTATAGGTTTGGAAGCAGAAAAACAGATAGAGATGGCGGGAGAATATCCTGATAAGGTGATTGCCTGCTTTGGTGGTGGTAGTAACTTCGGTGGTATTGCCTTCCCTTTTATGCGCCATAATATCCTTGAAGGAAAGAATACAGAGTTTATTGCCGCAGAGCCAAACAGCTGTCCAAAGCTGACACGTGGTAAGTTTGAATATGATTTCGGTGATGAGGCAGGCTATACTCCATTGTTGCCAATGTACACACTTGGTCATGATTTCAAACCTGCAAATATCCATGCAGGTGGTTTGCGCTACCATGGTGCAGGTGTTATCGTGAGCCAATTGCTCAAAGACGGATATATGTACGGAATGGATATACCGCAGTTAGAAAGCTTTGAGGCAGGTATTCTCTTCTCTCGAACAGAAGGAATTATCCCAGCACCTGAAAGTTGTCATGCAATTGCCGCAGCCATTCGAGAGGCGAAGAAGGCAAAGGAAACAGGCAAAAAAGACGTTATCCTTTTCTGTCTTTCAGGACATGGACTCATTGACATGACCGCTTACGACACCTATATCAATGGTGATTTGAGAAACTATACACTCTCTGATGAAGAGATAAAAAAGAACCTTGGGACTGTTCCGAAGATATAGTTAAGGTCATAAGAAATCCTTTCTTTAAGTCAAATAACATCTTAAAGAAAGAATAAAGATATTTACCTTTAACTTACTATAAAACAGATTGATTAATACAAAACAACAGGCACTTTGTAGATAAGCCTACAAAGTGCCCATAATCTTTTATAAACAATGATTAAACCGTCTCAACGTTATCTGCTTGTAAGGCTGCACCGATTGCCGTGCAATACTCTGAATTCTTCGGAATAATAAAGCGAACGTCGTATATCTTCTCCATAACAGGAAAAAGAAGTTCACATTGTGGCAACAAACTAAGGTTGCCAATGAGAACAAAGTCACGAATATCGCTATTCAAAGAACTTAATATTGTTGCTGAACCAATTGACTGTAACACCAAACCTATCAATCCTAAGGCAATATCTTCACGACTGGCATTTGCCTGTGCATTGGCAAATAACGATGCTGTTGCATCCATTGGTAAACCAGGAAGTGGACTGGTTGAGATGTCTTTAATCTGAAGATTAATACGAGAAATATCTCCCTTATTGGCCAAAGCTATGATTTCATTGATGTTATCAGTCTGCAAAAGCAAACGTGAAAGACCACTCAACGTACCGCCACCAATACCAATACCGCCTATATGACGAACCTCATTGCCATTGCACAGAACAAGTGATGTACCCGTACCCATCGAAACTACAATCATACGTTGCAACTTCGACTCAAACTGAGCACCTAAGCCATCAGCCAAAAACTCATCCGCCTTAGCTGTTGGAAGTCCATAAACAGGCTTGTCAATATAGTGAGCACCTACGCCCGTAAGCATAACACGCTCAACCTCGGATAGATCTATCCTATTGTCATATAGATATTTTCCGAAAGCTCCATACAAGGACGTTACTGGATCAGTAGCCTTGATACGCAAAGGTTTAATAACCTTTCCCTCTCTGATTCCAACAATTTTAGTTGTTGAAATACCCACATCTATACCGATGGAAATCTTCATACACCTTATATAATTATACAGAAGTCTTGCAAAACCGCTTTCTGAGAGATAATGAATAAACCAAAATATATAAGAATTTACGCCAAGTAACCACACACAAAGAATTATCTCTATGCAAGTGTTGGTAATGGTTCAAGTCCTTATAACATCAGTAAATCCAATACTCTACATAAGCATGAAATACAACTTATAATGTCACAAAGGTACGAAAAACCTTAAAGTTTAGAGCATTTACCGAGATATTTTACAAAAAAGACATAAAAATATTTCTCTATTAAGCTGAAAATGAGTATCTTTGCATTCCGTTATAATGAGAGATTAGAAATAAACATCAATAAAGAACAAAAACAAAATGACGAAAGCAGATATCATCAATGAGATTGCAACGTCTACTGGTATTGCCAAGAAGGACGTTTCAGCTGTGGTTGAGTCTTTTATGGAAACCATCAAAGACAGTTTGTTGGAGAAGAAAGAAAATGTATACCTTCGTGGTTTCGGTAGCTTCATCGTTAAGCACCGTGCGGAAAAGACAGCTCGTAACATCTCAAAGAACACGACTATTACTATCCCAGCTCACGATTTCCCAAGCTTCAAGCCAGCAAAGACCTTCATCGAGGATATGAAGAAATAAATTAAACATAAATACAATAACAATTTAAAACAATTTAAAGCTATGCCAAACGGAAAGAAGAAAAAGGGACACAAGATGGCTACGCACAAGCGTAAAAAGAGATTAAGAAAGAACAGACATAAGAGCAAGTAAGCCCCAAGGCTGAAAGACTTATAACTGACTTTCAAAAATATGGCGGGGCGTGTCATCGCAATATACTTCTCTTCCCTGGAAGTGCGACGACAGGTTCCGCATTTTTATTTTATCTATA
>CAUVDL010000089.1:0-7433 GCA_963550695.1 uncultured Prevotella sp.
GTATGTCAATATCAAAGACCAGACAAAAGCTTGTTGATGTAGCACGCCAACTTTTTGCAAAAAATGGTATTGCCAACACAACGATGAACGACATCGCCAAGGCTTCAGGTAAAGGTAGACGCACACTCTACACTTACTTTAAAAGCAAGGATGATGTGTACTATGCCGTTATTGAGTCAGAGCTTGAACGTTTATCAGATAAGTTGGACGAAGTAGCAGCGAAGAATATCAGTCCTCAGGATAAAATCATCGAACTTATTTATACTCACCTTAGTATGATTAAAGAGACTGTAATGCGTAATGGTAATTTGCGTGCAGAATTTTTTAGAAATATATGGATGGTTGAAAAGGCTCGAAAGAATTTTGATGAGGACGAAATTGAACTTTTTCGAAAAGTTTATTCTGATGCCAAGGAAGATGGAGAATTTGATATAGAAAACATTGAACTTGTTGCTGACATTACACACTATTGTATCAAAGGACTTGAAGTTCCATTTATTTATGGGCGTTTAGGCCATGGACTGACAGAAGAATCTTCACGTCCATTGGTGGCTAAGGTTGTATATGGTGCATTAGGAAAGAATGGACTGAAATAAATCATTTATTCAATATGTGATTTCATTCAGCTTGTTTATTTATAAACTTATAAACTAACAATATAAATCAAAACAACATGAAATTATTGGAAGGTAAGACAGCCCTTATTACAGGTGCTGCACGTGGTATTGGTAAGGCTATCGCATTGAAGTTTGCAGAGCAGGGTGCAAACGTTGCATTCACAGACCTTGTTATTGATGAGAATGGCAAAGCTACTGAGGCTGAGATTGCTGCTTTTGGTGTAAAAGCTAAGGGGTATGCAAGTAATGCTGCAGACTTCGCACAGTCTGAAGAGGTTGTAAAGCAGGTTAAAGAGGAATTCGGTTCTATTGATATCCTCATTAACAATGCTGGTATTACGAAAGATGGTCTTATGCTTCGTATGACAGAGCAGCAGTGGGATGCTGTTATCGCAGTAAACCTTAAGAGTGCCTTCAACTTCGTTCACGCTTGTGTACCAGTGATGATGCGTCAGCGTGGTGGTAGCATTATCAACATGGCAAGTGTTGTAGGTGTTCATGGTAACGCTGGTCAGGCTAACTATTCAGCTTCAAAGGCTGGTATGATTGCCTTGGCTAAGAGCGTAGCACAAGAGATGGGTCCTAAGGGAATCCGTGCTAATGCTATTGCCCCAGGCTTCATTGATACAGCCATGACACAGGCTTTGGATGAAGATATCCGCAAGGAGTGGACTTCTAAGATTCCTCTTCGCCGTGGTGGTACTGTAGAAGATGTTGCAAACACAGCTGTTTATCTTGGTTCTGAACTGTCAAGCTATGTTACAGGTCAGGTTATCCAGGTTGATGGTGGTATGAATATGTAAAGTTTCTTCCCTCCCTCCTAACAGCAAAGATGAAAGGGTAGGGAGGGGAAATTTAGTTTGCTTCTATAATTTCTTCAACTTATTATAAAAGTGATTAGACATTTCTTCTAACACATACAGCAAAGAAGGAAGATTTTATATAAGTTATTTTCTCTATAATTGTTACTACTGATAATCTTTTATTATAACTCTCTATAAGGCTTTTCTTACTATGGAAGTACTTTACGAAGATAATCATATCATCATTGTCTACAAAGAGGCAGGCGAGATTGTACAAGGTGATAAAACTGGTGATGAACCTTTGTCAGAGATTGTCAAACAATGGATAAAGGAGAAATACCAGAAACCTGGGAATGTATTTTTAGGTGTTGTACATAGACTGGACCGTCCTGTAGCAGGATTGGTTGTCTTTGCCAAGACATCAAAAGCACTTACAAGACTAAACGATATGTTCCGTAATGGAGAGGTGCATAAGACTTATTGGGCTATTGTTACGCGTCCACCATTTGAAACAGAGGCTACATTAACAGACTGGCTTGTACGTAACGAACGCCAGAATAAGAGTTATGCTTATAACCACCAGGTACCAACTTCTAAGAAATCTATCTTACATTATAAGGTAATCAATGAGTCAGAACGTTACACACTATTAGAGATTAATCTGATGACAGGCCGTCATCATCAAATTCGTTGTCAACTGTCTAATATGGATTGCCCTATAAAAGGCGATTTAAAATATGGTGCTCCACGTTCTAACCCAGATGGAAGTATCTGCTTGTTGAGCCACCGCATTGAATTCATTCACCCTGTTTCAAAGGAGAAAATCTGCATAGAATCACCACTGCCAAAAGATAACTTATGGCAAGCAATAGGTAAATTCTAATAGAGGGGCCTAATTTTAGTAAGTCTGATACGCCCAACTTTTGTTGGTTTTTACCATCCGCACAATATGTGCGGAGTATCAACACAATATGTGCGAGACCTCAACACAACATGTGTGGAAGTATCGCACATAATAAGATAAGTATAAAGACCTCAAGAGAAGATAGCCAAATAAACGATATCACCTCCTTAATTTATACCACGTTCATTCAAAGCTTTAGCATACTTAGCTGCATTCACTTGATGCTCTTCGTATGTTTTAGCAAAGTTATGTGTACCACTAAAATCCTCCTTAGCACACATATAGATATAATCATGGTGAACATAATTCAATACAGCATCAATAGCTGCCACTGAAGGAATGCGAATCGGTCCTGGAGGCAAACCGCGATATTTATAGGTATTGTAAGGATTATCAATCGTAAGCCACTTTTGATAGATACGATGAGCTGTAAAGTTCTTTGTAGCAAACTTTATTGTTGGGTCTGCCTGCAAAGGCATATTCATGTGTAAACGATTGATGTACATACCTGCAATCTTTGGCATTTCTGCCTCATTATCAGTTTCTTCATCAACGATACTTGCAAGTGTTACTATCTCACTTTCAGTAAAACCAGCCTGCTTTGCCTTCTCCTTTCGTTCAAAGTTCCAGAACTTCTTGTTCTCTTCACTCATCTTATCGAGGAATTTATCGACTGAAGTATTCCAATAGAAATCGTAAGTATTAGGAATAAACATTGCAGGAATAGTTTCAGGAGTAAAACCATACTTCTTACAAACTTCCTTTGAATGAAGACGTGAAAGGAGTTCTGAACGTGAGAACATTAACTTTTCGCTCACATCAGTGGCAAGATCTTCAATCGTTCTTACTGACCTAATCGTAATCTTCACAGGGGCTTGAAGACCATTAATAATATGACGTGAAGTCTGAAGAGAACCAGAAGAACCAACAATAAATCTACCAGGACGGATATGATTTGAATATCCCATAATTCCAGCAAGCTGCTTGAATACCCAAAAACCTTGAGGAGTTGAGATTGGCTGAAGCTTAGCATATACTGAGTCTATATTGTCGTTCTCATCAATAAGAACATATTTTTCTTTCCCTGTACGGGACATTCCCGAGAAGAAAAGAAAGTATGCTACACCTGCTAATATCGCAAAAATTGCAACAATAATCCAACGGGACGTTGTCCCTTTGTTCTTTCCTTTAGATTTTGCCATCGTCTTTACTTTATAATTCTGAAGTGCAAAGGTACAATTTTAAAGTACAAAACGAGCAATGACATGCGACTTTGATTATATCTTTTTTGAAATTTAAGAGAAAAGATAAGCTATTGTCTGCATAATTGTGTACTTTTGTCTGAGGTAAACAAAAGGATAATGAAAGAATTTGATACATATATCTTTGATTTAGATGGTACGTTGCTAAGTACATTAAACGACTTGGCTGCAAGTACAAACTATGCACTTCGTTGGGCTGGAATGCCTGAACGTACAATAGAAGAAATACGTATGTTTGTGGGAAATGGGGTAAAACTACTCATGGAACGTGCCATTCCAAATGGTATTAATAACCCTAAGTTTGAGGAGACTTACGCCAAGTTTCGTGAACATTATTTGGAGCATAATCTTGATACAACCAGTCCTTACGAAGGTATTCCAGAGTTATTATGCGAATTAAAACGTCGTGGTAAGAAACTTGCTATTGTAAGTAATAAGTTCTATGCAGCAACACAAGACCTCGCAAAACATTTCTTTCCAGACACAATAGAGGTGGCGATAGGAGAGCGCGAGACTATCAGAAAGAAGCCTGCACCAGACACAGTATTAGAGGCTCTTCGACAATTAGGCGCATCGAAGGAAGGTGCTGTATATATCGGTGACAGTGATGTAGACATAATGACAGCCAAAAACTGCGGATTACCATGCATCAGTGTACTTTGGGGTTTTCGTGATAAAGATTTCTTAATACAACATGGCGGGACTATATTCGTAGACAAACCAGCAGACATTCTCTATGATTAATACAGTAACTTATCCTTACTTGCTATATATGAAGTCAAAAGAACTTCAAATATAGTAATTCTTTTTATTTCAGTCTACTTATAGAATAGAATAATAATAGGGTTCACAAAACGCTATTTATCATAACTACCATTATCCTAAAAACAAGAAACACGTTCTGTATTAACGCTCAGCACGCATGGTGCTGTTGGTAAACACCATGTGTGCTGGATGTAAAATCATTAAGTAAAGTTGGTAAATTAGAAATTATTCATGGTGATATGGTTCACCTTTAATAATTGTACAAGCTCGGTAAAGTTGTTCTGTAAAGATGAGTCTGACCATCTGATGCGAAAAAGTCATACGTGATAATGAGATTTTTTCATTGGCACGTGCATAAACATCTGAGGAGAAACCATACGGTCCACCAATAATAAAAACAAGTCGACGAGCTGTATTTTGTTTTTGTTTCAACCAATTAGCATATTCAACAGAACGAAATTCTACACCATGTTCGTCTAACAATACGACCGTATCAGAAGGTTGAATTTCTTTCAAAATCAATTCACCTTCTTTTTGCTTTTGTTGATTTTCTGAAAGGCTTTTCGTATTTTTTAATTCTGGGATTGTCGTAATACTAAACGGCATATAATGCTCAATACGACTTACATAATCATCTATACCAACCTTAAATATCTTACTCTGTGTTTTCCCTACAAGGATGAGTATTGTCTTCATATTAAAACTTTTTTATTTCTTCCCACAGTCTTTGCACAGGCAATCCCATAACATTAAAATAGCTACCATCAATAGAAGTAACTCCAACATAGCCTATCCATTCTTGAATACCATAAGCTCCTGCTTTATCGAAAGGCTTATAATGCTCTATGTAATAGGTGATTTCATCCTCTGAGAGTTGCTTAAATGTCACATTAGTAGTCACTGAAAAAGCATGTTCCTTATCGGTTGTCAACAAACAAACACCCGTAATAACTTGATGTGTTTTACCACTGATAAGCTGAAGCATACGACGTGCATCTTCTGCATCCTTAGGTTTTCCAAGCACTTCATCTCCAACTATCACCACAGTATCAGCTGTTATGACAAGGTCACCCTCCCCTATCAATGCACGATAGGGGACTGCCTTTTCACGAGATATATAGCCAGCCACTTCAGCAGCAGGGAGATTATCAGGATAAGACTCATCAATATCAGGCAGTACTTTTACCTCAAAATCAAGGTCTAAACCAGCTAAAAGTTCACGTCGACGTGGCGAATTACTCGCAAGAATAATATGCTTCATTATTTTACAGTTTACCAACCAAAAGCCTTTTCATTCAACACCCATTTTCCTTGCGCCTTCATCACCTGCTCAAGAATATCACGTGCAACACCATAACCTCCCTTACAATCACTAACGTAGGTTGATATTTCTTTGATTTCTGCACAAGCATCCTTTGGACAACAAGGACAGCCTGCACGCTTCATCACTTCGTAATCAGGAATGTCATCACCAACATATATGATTTCATCTTCCTGCAAATCGTACTTATTAAGAAACTCTTCCCAAGTGCGTATCTTCATTGAACAACTGATGTAAACATCCTTAACGCCAAGGTATTCATAGCGAAAACGAATATTCTCATTATGTCCACCTGTCATAATAGCAAGCTGTAGCCCATGCTTTACAGCCAATTGTATAGCATAACCATCCTTGATATTAATCGTACGTAGTGGATCACCCTTATCATCCATCTGAATGGTAGAAGCAGACAATACACCATCAACATCAAAAACAACAGCCTTTATCTTCTTTAAATCGTAGTTTATCATATCATTAAAAACATTCAAGTGATATTATAATCTCTTATATTACAATTAATTATAATTACTTATTAGAGTATATTGTTAATCTATTTTATCTAAAGTAAAACCATCCACGAGTGGGTTAATACCCTTTGAAAGCATTTTATAAAGATCTTGTAAATCTGCTCTATCACTCATCAACTCCAATTGTTGCCCCATCACATTCTTATCCCCACGCACTGCAGGTCCAGTCTGTGCCTCCTTAGGACTAATTTTCTGTATCTTCTCTGTTGTCTCATTAATCAATGGCAACATCACGTCGAACGGTATACCATGCTCACTGAGGATATCAGAAGCCACAGAATAACAATGATTTGTAAAGTTACAAGCCCAAACAGCTGCCAAGTGTAGATACTTTCTATCTGCTGAAGACAGTGTTATCACGCGCTTAGAAAGCATATTGGCAAGACTTCTAATAACATCCTCTGTTTCAGCTGAATCACCTTCAATAAACACTGGTATATTCTCAAAACATACATCCTTCGCCTTAGAAAAGGTCTGCATAGGGTAAAACACACCATAATGTAGTGCCTTTCCTTCAAAACAACTCATTGGCATAGAGCCTGCTGTATGGAGAAAAAGCTTATCTCCCCTACCCTTACAGACCTCTGTAATCAGCTCACAGAGAACACTGTCTTTCACTGAGAAGATATAAACATCAGCCTCATCGCTAAGTGCTTTTATATCTGTTAGCCACTCTGCTTCAAGTAATTCACCTAACGTTCGAGCAGACTCTTTAGTACGACTATACACTTGACTGACAATAACACCAGCCTTTTTCAACGACTTACCCAACTGTGTGGCAAGATTACCAGCACCAATCAATGTAATCTTCATCATGCCAACAAATTTAATAATTTTAAAAGAAATATGTCGGGAAGTCATCGCCTTTTTAATAAAGATTTACTACTTTTGCGCATATTGGCACATTAAGCCAGAAGTATATTAAACTTAAACGGATAGAAACACGTATGAAATTTATTGGAATTATCCCTGCTCGCTATAGCTCTTCACGTTTCCCTGGAAAACCTTTAGCAATACTTGGAGGAAAAACTGTAATAGAGCATGTTTACAGACAAGTAAGTAGTGTGATGGAAGATGTATTTGTTGCCACAGATGACCAGCGTATCTACGATGCTGTTGAGGCGTTTGGCGGTAAGGCTGTGATGACTCGCACCGACCATCAAAGTGGCACAGACAGAATCTGCGAAGCACTCGACAAAGTGGGTGGAGACTTTGATGTCGTTATCAACATACA
>CAUVDL010000090.1:0-7021 GCA_963550695.1 uncultured Prevotella sp.
ATGTTCCGTGTTGAACTTCTTGGTCCTGTTCGTCATGGAATCAGTTCAATGAAGGGTTATATGTTTGTTGGCGAGCGTGTTGTTGCTGAGGCTACATTCACTGCCCAAATTGTAAAGAACAAGTAATAATTTCATAAAACGAATATGAACCAGATAAGTCCATTGGCCTTTGTTCATCCAGAGGCAAAACTTGGTGATAATAATATAATTGGTCCATTCTGTTATATCGATAAGAATACTGTTATCGGTGATAATAATGTGTTCCAGAATAGCGTAACCATTCATGTTGGTGCACGTTTGGGCAATAACAATGAAATATTCCCAGGTGCCAGCATATCTACAAAACCTCAGGACTTGAAGTTTAGAAATGAGGAAACACTTTGTGAGATAGGTGATAACAACTCTATTCGTGAGAATGTTACAATTTCGCGTGGTACAGCTTCAAAGGGTACAACAAAGGTTGGTAGCAACAACTTGCTGATGGAGTGTGTACATATTGCACACGATTGTGTCATTGGATCTGGTGACATTATTGGTAATGCAACCAAATTTGCAGGTGAAGTGACAGTTGATGATAATGCTATCATCTCTGCCAATATTCTCTGTCATCAGTTCTGTCATATTGGTGGATACGTTATGATACAAGGTGGAAGTCGTTTCTCTATGGATATTCCACCATATATCATTGTGGGTAAGGAACCTGCACGCTACATGGGTATTAATCTCATTGGTCTTCGTCGTCGTGGTTTCTCAAATGAACTCATTGAACTTATCCACAATGCTTACCGCATCCTTTATGGAACAGGTACACGTGCTGAGAACATTCAGAAGATTAAGAACGAACTACAAATAACACCAGAGATTCAGAAGATTATAGACTTCGTTGAGTCATCAGAACGTGGTATCATTAAATAAAGACTATCCCTCCCCTTTCAAAAAGGGGGGGGGAATCTTTAAAAGCGAACAAGTAGGTTAGGTATTTCTACAACTTAAACGAGTTGGAAAATATTATTTATAATTATTTATCAGCTTGAAAAACAAAACATTAATAGTCATCACTGGCCCAACAGGCGTTGGCAAGACGGAGGCTACTCTCCGTATTGCAGAACATTTTAATGTACCAGTTATCAATGCTGACTCCAGACAGATTTTCTCTGAGATTCCTATAGGAACGGCTGCACCCACGGCTGAACAACAGCAACGTGTACAACATTACTTTGTTGGTAATCATCATTTAGAAGATTACTATTCTGCAAGCCTATACGAACAAGATGTTCTGAATATTATTAACAACCAGCACGCTCCTATCTCTTTACTCTCAGGTGGTTCAATGATGTATATTGATGCTGTATGTAATGGCATTGATGATATCCCGACGATTCTTCCTGAAATACGAGAGGAAATGATGAAACGCTTAGAAACAGAGGGATTAGAACAGATGTGTAATCTGTTAAGAGAACTGGACCCTGAACACTGGAAGATAGTTGATAGAAATAATCCACGTCGTGTTATCCATGCCCTTGAGATATGTATCCAAACTGGAAAAACATATACATCTTTCCGTTCCAATACTATTAAGAAGCGTCCTTTTAATATCATCAAGGTTGGATTAAACCGTAATAGAGATGAACTATATAATAGAATCAATCTGCGAGTATTAGACATGATTGAAGAGGGAATGATAGAAGAAGCACTGCAGGTTTATTCTAAGCGAACTCTGAATTCACTCAATACGGTTGGATATAAAGAACTATTTGAATATCTTGATGGCTTAACAACGCTTGATGAGGCCATATTCAAGATACAGAGTAATACTCGAAGATACGCTCGCAAACAGATTACATGGTATAAAAAAGATACCGCTTTTCAATGGTTTAACCCTGATAACTTTGAAGAAATCTTAAATTATATCCATACAATGATATCAAATACAAGTAATTAAGTACTTTTGTATGAAAGGTATTATAGCAATATTATAAACATAGGCAAGTAGCTTTAAACTTGAAGATTGTCAATCAATGATAAAGAAAACATTAAAATTCATTAGAAGTATATTCCGAGGGATTTTTAACTTCTTCCCATGGTATGCAAAACTATATAAAGGTCGTGCTTGGTACACGAAGATAGCTGTAGGAACTGTATCTTTCTTTGTAGCAGTCTTCCTCTATTTAGGAATGGTAGACATTAACTTCCTTTGGCTCTTTGGCAAGTCACCAGGTTTTATTGATATAAAAACTCCTCCAACCTATGCTGCATCAGAAATTTATAGTGCAGACTCTGTCCTCATTGGTAGATTCTATAAAGAGAATCGTACACCAGTAAAGTATGAGGAAGTAACCCCTGCATTCTGGAATGCACTTATCAGCACAGAGGATGAGCGCTTCTATAGCCATAATGGTATAGACTTTATGGGTATCGGAGGTGCTATCAAGGATGCAGTAACAGGTAGTGGAGGTCGTGGTGCTTCAACCATTACACAGCAGTTGGCAAAGAATATGTTCCGTGTTCGTACGCAATATTCTTCTGGTCTATTGGGTCATATACCAGGCTTACGAATGCTCATTATGAAGAGTAAAGAATGGATTATTGCCGTGAAGTTAGAGTTAGTCTATTCAAAGAAAGAAATTCTGACTATGTATGCCAACACCGTTGACTTCGGTAACAATTCTTTTGGTGTAAAGACTGCTGCTAAGACTTATTTTAATACAAGTCCTTCGAAGTTATCTATTGATCAAGCTGCGACGTTGGTAGGTATGTTGAAGGCTACTACTTATTATAATCCAATCTTACATCCAAAGAACTCTATTCGCCGTCGTAATACCGTGTTATATAACATGGTCACACATAATGTATTACCTCGTGATGAATACGCACTATTCTCTAAGCGACCTATGAAGCTGGATATACACGTAGAAGAAAACTATGATGGTCAAGCCCAGTTTTTCCGTGAGTATATATCAGAATACTTCAAAGATTGGATGAAAGACAATGGTTATGATCTCTATAGTAGTGGTTTGAGAATCTATACCACCATTGACACACGTATGCAAAAGTATGCCGAGCAAGCTGCAGCAAAGCAAATGGAAAAGGTTCAGCAAACTTTTAATAACCACTGGCGCGGTATGCAGCCTTGGCGTGATACAAAGGGAAATGAAATTCCAGGCTTTATTGAGGGTATTGCTGAACGTCAGCCATTCTATAAGAAGTTGCTACAGAAGTATCCTAATCAGCCTGATAGCGTTCTCTATTATCTCAACAAACCACATAAGGTTACTCTCTTTGACTATGAAAAAGGGCATATTGAGAAAGAGATGTCATCAATGGACTCTATCCGTTATATGGTTAAATTCATGCACTGTTCAATGGTTGCAATGGAACCAGAGACCGGTGCTGTACGTGCTTGGGTTGGTGACATAGACTTCAAAACTTGGAAATATGATAAAGTTGTTGCACAGCGCCAGCCTGGTTCAACCTTCAAGCTATTCGTCTACTCAGAAGCATTTAACCAAGGACTGACCCCTTGTGATAAACGTCGAGATGAATATATCAGTATGCAGGTTCTCGATAAGAAGACAGGTCAGATGAAGACTTGGACACCACACAATGCCAATGGTAGATTCTCCAATGATTCTATTACATTGAAGAGTGCTTTTGCTCGCAGTATAAACTCCGTTGCTGTACGCTTAGGGCAGGAGATGGGTGTTAAGAATATTATCCGTACGGCTCAGGAGATGGGTATCAAGAGTCCTTTGGATGATGAGCCTTCATTGGCACTCGGTTCAAGCGACGTAAACTTATTAGAATTGGTAAATGCTTATAGTACTGTAGCAAATGATGGTGAACATCATGTTCCAGTAGTCGTTACACGTATCTTGGATAAAGACGGGAACGAGGTATATGTAGCACCAAAAGACCACGAGAAGGCATTACCTTACAAGACTGCATTCCTTATGCAGGAAATGTTGAAGGCTGGTGTAAATGAAGGCGGTGGTACAAGTCAAGCATTACGCCATTATACTTTTGGAGATACAGACTGGGGAGGAAAGACTGGTACAAGTAATAACCACTCTGATGCTTGGTTTATTGCAGTCAGTCCTAAGCTTGTCGTTGGTGCATGGGTTGGTGGCGAATATCGCTCCATCCACTTCCGTACAGGAGCCTTAGGACAGGGGTCAAAGACCGCACTACCTATCTGTGGAGAGTTTATTTATAGCTTAATGCGCGACAAGGCTTTTCAAAAGTATCATGCTAAGTGGCAGTTAGATCCAGACGAGGATATCGACCCTTCAATGTACAACTGTCAGCCTACAATAGTTCATCGTGCCTCACCTGATTCTTTACGTGACTTTACAACAGGCCATAGACGTCATCAAGAGGAGGAAGAAGAACCTATTGATGGACACGAAAATACAGATGAGGGTGGCTTTATATTAGAACCATCTCCCCAGCCTACTCCAGAACGGCAGGGTAATAGTTCGAATAATGAATCGCCTCAAATTATAAAGAAGGCAAAGAAGCCACGCAGTGAAGATATGGAAATTTAGGTAATTCTTAATTTAGAACCTATAATGATGCTTACTCTTGATTACATAAAAAATCAGAGAACATTAATAATTGATTAATGACCATCAATTTTCATCTTCAAACAACTAAACTTCTATATATTCACGGAGAAGTAATACCTCTGTGGATATATATGAAGGTTTTGATTCTATCTATAGTCTCTTGTCAGTAAACTTAATAATAGGTCGCTGTTATTATATAAAAGGCGTAAGATAGAAATATAGATTAGTAGCATACATAACAATAAACTACTAAGGGGAACTAAAGCCCACCTATCAATGTCACAAAAGAAAGTAAACATAGACATAAATACGATTGACTTGGATAATACAGAGTTGCAAAAAGCACTTCAGATTATTCAGTTCACAAACAATTCCCTATTCCTCACAGGAAAAGCAGGCACAGGAAAGTCTACATTTCTACGTTACATTGCTGCTACAACAAAGAAAAAACATATTATTCTTGCACCCACAGGTATAGCCGCTATCAATGCAGGCGGTAGCACTCTGCATAGCTTCTTCAAACTTCCATTCTATCCACTTGTCCCAACTGATAAGCGTTATTCTGCTCGTAATCTACGCAGTACGCTGAAATACAATGGTGACAAGTGTAAACTTTTACGAGAAGTAGAACTAATCATTATTGATGAGATTAGTATGGTTAGAGCTGACATCATCGACTTCATAGATAAAATACTACGCATATACAATCGTAATATGCGTGAACCATTCGGTGGAAAACAGCTTCTCTTGGTAGGCGATATTTATCAGTTAGAACCAGTTCTAAAGGAAGAGGACCGTCAACTCCTACAACCCTATTACCCAAGTAGTTATTTTTTTGACGCAAAGGTGTTTCAAGATTATCCACTTGTAAGTATTGAACTCAATAAAGTTTACCGTCAAAACGACCCCCACTTTATTTCCATTCTTGACCACATCCGTACCAATCAAGTCACTGACACAGATTTCAACCATATCAATGAACGTGTTGGCGCAAGATTGGAGAATACAAACAAGCCCGAAGGTGATTTCACCATTACCCTATCTACCAAGCGAGATACAGTAGACTGGATAAATAATGAAGGACTTGATAGCCTTGATGGAGACCCAGTGATGTTCTTAGGTGAAATCAAAGGAGAGTTTCCAGAGAGCAGCCTCCCAACCCCTATTGAGTTAAATCTCAAGGTCGGAGCACATATCATGTTTATAAAAAATGACATTGAGAAACAATGGGTTAATGGAACCTTAGGTATTATTATTGGTATTGATGAGGAGGCAGGAATCCTCTATGTCCATACAGAAGAGGGAGATGACTTACAGGTGCAACGTGAGATGTGGGAGAATATAAGGTACCGATTCAATGAGGAAGAACAACGAATTGAAGAGGAACAAATAGGTACTTATATACAATTCCCCATTAAGTTGGCTTGGGCTATCACTGTACATAAGAGTCAGGGACTAACATTCAAGAACGTAAATATTGATTTTACAGGTGGGGTCTTTGCAGGTGGCCAGGCGTATGTTGCTCTATCACGCTGTACAAGTCTTGAAGGTATTACACTCAAGGAACCACTGCGTAGAAATGAAGTCTTTGTGAGAAGTGAAGTAACACATTTTGCCAGACACTACAACGATAATAATATTATATCGAAAGTACTCAAACAGAGCAAGGCTGATAAAGAATACTACGATGCTATATGCGCTTTCGACAAGGGAGATTTTGACGCCTTCCTGCGTAACTTCTTTCTTGCTATTCATAGCCGTTATGATATAGAACGCCCAGCAGCCAAGCGGTTTATCAGAAGAAAACTGAACCTCATTAACCAACTACGTAATGAAAATGAGGAGCTTAAGCGACAACAAGCTAAGAAGAATGAGTATCTCAAAGAGCTGTCAGTAGAATATGTTATGATGGGTAAAGAGTGTGAGCGTGAAGAAATGAATGAAGCAGCTATTGCCAATTATGAGAAGGCTATTGCACTTTATCCTGATAATCCAACAGCACAGAAAAGATTGAAGAAATTAAAACCTTCAACCGAAAAAATATAATAAAGAATGGAAAAGAAAAAAAGTCTTTCAAAAATAATAGCAACAATCGTTTTTGGTGTTGTTTTCATCATTATTGCTATTGTTTCTTGTAATCAAAGCAAAACTATAGAAGGCAGTAACAATGGAGATACTGTTGCCGCAAAGGAGTTTACACCACATGTTGAGAATGGCAAACTAAATGTTGATTTACAGAGTATTACCTCTATTCGCTTTCCTAAGTATAAGACAGCAAAAGCAATACCTTTTATACCCGACTCTGTTAGTTTAGCAGCTGACGAAGAATCGGTCGAAAGTGGTAACTATTCGGCAACACTACTTCTTGATACGATTCCAAGTAAGGAGTTTTATCAGAAAATAGACCTTGCAGCACAACATGATACGTGTTGGGATATTAACAAATTTGCTTATAC
>CAUVDL010000091.1:0-6678 GCA_963550695.1 uncultured Prevotella sp.
TCTCCTTGTCGAGTAACTTTAACACTTGACTATAGACCGGCTGTCCGGTAAAATGACTATCTTTGCTCATGGTTATATTTTTATTTAGCAAAAACAAAGATAACCAAAAGGGCTGATACCTCCTGAGAAGTGTCAGCCCTAATTTATTTTGCTTGCAAAAAGTTTTACCGAACAGCAATAAATTTGAAGTTGATGCCGCTACCGACCCGCACTACCAACAACTGCCCTTACGCGCCGCCATAGGCAAGCTTTCCACACCCTTCGCCTTCAAAGAGAAAACCCAACTACTGAACAACTATTTGGCAGAACGCAAACTAAGGGGCGATGCTGCAAAACTACTGGCGAAAGAAATGCGCCAATAGTGTGCATCGGCAGTTGTTTAACAAGGGGGTACTATGCAAAATCAACTGTACGGTGTTGCTTCGTTGCGCTCACACAAATCGCTTTTGCAGCCATCGCCTTACGGGCATATCGTAAAATTTAAGGCATACCCAAGCCAAGGCGATGCAGGCAAACACAAGGGCTAGGGCCTGCGGAATGGTTTGGCAGAAAGGTAGGTCGTTTCTCTTTGCATAAGCAAAACAGGTGTAGATAAGAGGAAAATGAACGATGTAAATAGGATAAGAAATGTTGCCAAGGAAGTTGCATATACGCGTAGAAAGGGCATCGGTGGTTTCTCCCGATGCGCCTATCCACACCACAAGGGGGAAAACCAACAGCACACAAAGCGCTTCGTAGATGCCGTTTGCCCACATCTGGCTTTCTCCGCCTAGGCGCGGAGGCACAGTAACGGCCACAATAATTAGCGCACACCACCAAAAAGCACCGCGCACTTTGCGCTTATGAAACACGCGTGAAAGCAGCAAACCCGCAGGGAAGGCAAACATAACGCGGAGCAATCCGCCCCAAAAACCATAGTTGCCGAAGGTCCACCCTGCACCTAGATTGCCATACTCGTTGGTTATGGCATAGCCAAATAGCGCGCCACCTGTGGCGAATACCAGCATGGCGAGCCAACGCGTAGACAACTTGCGAATGGCCAAGACATAGAGTAGGTTGGCTATATACTCGAAAAACAATGACCATGTAGGGCCGTTAAGTGGAAAAATCTCGCCATAACCACGTACCTCAACCTCTCCCCAAGCAGGCACTAAAAACAGATTCAGCAGCGTTGCGAAGGTCAAAAGGGCCACAGGCACTTCGGAAACTTTTAAATATTCGGTGCCTTGGGCATAAAACAACAGTCCGCCAAGTAGAGCACCTATCACCACCATGGGATGCAGGCGGATAACCCTTCGCTTAACAAAGGCCATAATGCCCATGGTGTTTAGGCGGTCGTCGTAGGCATAACCGATAACGAAACCCGATAGCATAAAGAAGAAATCTACTGCCAAATAGCCGTGATTGACACACTGCGTGAGGCAGTTTGTGGCAAAATCTTCGCCTATATGGTAACAAATAACGACGAGGGCGGCAACGCCGCGCAACCCGTCTAGCAAGTGATAGTGTGGTTTGGTGTCGGCAAAAGCTGCCGCAGAGGTGTTGTTTGGGGTCATTGGTGAAGTTATGCGTTTGGTTTTTATTAGGCACAAAGGTAAACAAGTATGCTGATAACAAAGTAATTACACTTAAAATTAATTTGCTGTCATTTCTGTCATTCAATGTTGTGCCCTAACTGATTAGTTTACAGTAGGGTTATGTGAAATGTTAAAAGTGACAGCAAATTAAAACAAAACTTTTTTGCAAGCTGTGTAATAGCCCCCACTCTTGTTAGGGGCTTTATTATTCCGTGTGTTGGAAGGACGATTTCTTTTGCGGTTAGATAGTTCTTTAGAGTGTTAAAGAACCTCTAAAACCTCTTGTATATCCTTGATATTCTTCATACTTTCAACGATAAACTGTACGTCTTTGCGGTCGTGGACTTGCATCTCGATTGTTCCCTCAAAGATTCCATTATCGCTGGAAATGGTTATCTTACGGATATTAATTCCTAACTGGTCGGAGAGGACATCAGAGATGTCGTGTAACATACCGCTACGGTCAATACCGCGAATCTCAATCGTTGCATCGAAGAACAGACGACGGTGCATGTCCCATTTAGCATCTAAGATTCTACCACCATAGCTCGCTTTTAGTTTTGCAGCTACTGGGCAAGCACGTTTATGAATCTCGATATGGTTCTTATTGTCAATATATCCGAGAATGTCATCACCCGGAATAGCATGACAGCAATGTGGAAAGAGGTAGCGATGTATGTTTTCTTCGTTGATGAAGATAGGCTTCTTTTTGTTGAGTTCTTTGGTTACAACGATTAAGCCTTCAGTACACTCTGTGTCCTTAGCCTCTACAGACTCTGTAGTCTTCTTGTCATTCGACTTCAAGAAAGGAACATAACGACGCCAACCACCTGAGGTTACAGTTTTCTCTGACTTTGACTTTCCACGAAGTTCGTTCAAGTCAGTATCGCCAAGGATAACAGTCTTGTCTCCAACGGCAAGGAAAAGACTATCATGCTTACGAAGGTCGTGCAGTTCGCAAAGCTTATCTAAGGTGGAAGTTGTCATCTCAAGGTCGTGTGCCTTTAGCCACTTCGATAGCTGTTCTTCACCTGCCTTCTGTAACTCACGGCTCTCACGTCGTAAAATAGCTTGTATTTTTGCTTTTGCCTTAGCGGTAGAGACAAAGTTAATCCATGAAGGATTGACGTGTTGGGACATCGAAGTCAGGATTTCTACTTGATCACCACTGTTGAGTTTATGGCTCAATGGGACAAGCTTATGGTTGACCTTTGCACCGATACAGTGGCTACCGAGGAAGGTGTGGATTTGGAATGCAAAGTCGAGTGCCGTACAACCTGCAGGCATTGTCTTAATCTCACCCTTTGGTGTAAAGACGAAGATTTCAGAGGCAAAGAGGTTGAGTTTGATAGCATCTAAGAAGTCCATAGCATCTGGCTGTGGGTCGTCGAGGATTTCCTTTATCGTGCTGAGCCACTCGTTCAATTCGCCCTCATCCTCAGTGATTTCACCGCCATCTTTGTATTTCCAATGTGCAGCAAAGCCCTGTTCAGCTAATTCGTTCATGTGTTCAGAACGTATCTGTACCTCAATCCAACGGCCCTTAGCAGACATGAGAGTTACGTGCAATGCCTGATAACCATTTGCCTTAGGATGGTTCACCCAGTCACGCAGACGGTCAGGATGGCTCTTATAAATCTGACTGATAGCCACATAAATTTGGAAACAATTGTTGATTTCCTCATCAGGTGACTTCGGTTTATAGATGATACGAACGGCAAGAATATCGTATATTTCTTCAAAAGTGACGTGTTTATTCTGCATCTTATTCCAAATAGAATAAGGACTCTTCACACGTGCTTTAAGTTCATATTCGAACCCCATCTTGTCGAGTTCGGCACGGATCGGTGCTGTAAACTGCTCGAAGAGGGTGTCGCGCTGTGCTTGTGTTGAAGCAAGTTTCTTCTCAATAGAGGCGTATGCGTCAGGATGTTCGTAGCGGAAGCTAAGGTCTTCCAGTTCAGTCTTAATCTTATTAAGTCCCAATCGGTTCGCAAGTGGTGCATAGATGTAGAGCGTTTCACCAGCAATCTTATATTGTTTGCTGGCAGGCTGAGAAGCAAGAGTACGCATGTTATGCAGACGGTCGCATATCTTGATAAGGATAACACGAATGTCATCGCTCATAGTGAGCAAAAGTTTCTTGAAGTTCTCTGCTTGAGCAGAAGCCTGTTCGCCAAAGATACCGCCAGAGATCTTGGTCAATCCGTCAACAATCTGTGCAATCTTTGGCCCGAAGATATTCTCCATATCTTCCACCGTATAGTCGGTATCTTCTACGACATCATGTAAGAGAGCGGCACTGATACTTGTTGCACCGAGTCCCATCTCTTCACAAGCAATCTGGGCAACGGCAATAGGGTGCATGATATAAGGCTCACCTGAAAGTCGGCGCACGCCCTTATGCGCCTGTCGAGCGAAGTTGAAAGCCTTGGTAATGATATCAACTTTCTTTCGATGACGTGAAGCAAGATAGGTATCAATGAGATGCTGAAAGGCATCATCTACCATCTTCTCATAGTCAATCTCCTTAACTTCTATATTGTCCTTGTCCATTGTGCATCCTCCCGTTATATATAATAAGGTAAAAGAATCTTGTTAGTATAGTATGGCTTCTTGGCTTGTATTAGTAGCCGCGATAGTCATGTTAGGCTCTTCGTTGGGTATTTCGTTTTGGTAAATCTGATCTTTGAAGTATTTGAACTTTTCAATCATTTCAAAAGGTAGGCGTAACTTAGCTACGCCATTTGTTGCATACGCCTTGATTAAGCCTTGTCGATACTGTGGGTTAAGTACTTTCAAATCGTCCACATTCATACCTAATACATTGGCAATCTTAGCAAGTGTAACGTCTTTCTCTACGATGACCGTGTCACATCGGTTGGGTAGACCTGTTGATAAGGGTGTGATGTTGTAATCAGCATAGTAGTTCATCACATAATTTGCTGCGATGAAAGCAGGAACATAACCGCGTGTCTCCTTTGGTAAATGCTGATAGACAGCCCAAAAGTCGGCACCACCACCAGCCTTAGTGATAGCACTGCTGACACGTCCTGGTCCACAGTTATAGGCAGCGAGTGCCAATGTCCAATCGCCAAATCGTTTGTAAAGGTCGCTTAGCATACGTGCTGCAGCATAGGAAGACTTCTCTGGGTCGCGGCGTTCATCGATATAATTATCAATTTGAAGATCATATTGCTTGCCTGTTGTTGCCATGAATTGCCATAGTCCTGCTGCTCCCACACGTGAAGTTGCATTGGGATTTAAACCCGACTCTATCACAGGAAGGTATTTGAGCTCTAAGGGCAAGCCATAGAAACGCAGTGCTTCTTCAAAGATTGGGTTGTAATAACGTGCACGCCCCAAGAGATAACTTGTTGATTGGCGCCCAGCTTTTGTGTAGCGATCGATATATTTCTTAACCTCCTCATTACAGGCCATTGTCATCACATTCGATAGATTACGCATCTTACGATCAATGATTTCCATGCCGTTATCAGGCTCTGTCGTATTCGCAGAGGCTGTGTTTTTAAATCCTGTCTGTATACCACTATTATAGAACTTGTCGTCTAAATAGTCTACATCAACATATCCTGCCATCGTTTCTGATGCCGTAGGAATCATCACATTAACAGCTTTTCCACGGCTGTCGACAACTGTTTGTTGTTGTGCATACATTCCGCAGGTTGCTCCCATTGTAATAAGGAAGGAAACAATATATCTCTTTCTACTCATTATTTATGATTTAGTTAGCGCAAATACAGTGCGCCGCTGCTTAGAATGTCAGACTACATCCAATACCTATTGCCGATGAGCGGAAAGGGTTGTTAGGTGTAGCGATACTCTTATTTGATATGACCGTCGGTGCGATATGCAGTGAAAGGTCATCTGATATATCAAAGTCGGATAAGGAAGCGTCTACGTATGCGTCAATAACTGACAAGGCATAAACCGCAATAGTAGTAAAGATACTCAGATCACGCCATCTACGATAGCGGTCCTTACGCTGTTTGAAGATGTTCTTATAACGCTCTTCATTGGCAGGGGTAATCGTAGCTCCAAGGTGTAGGAAGTTATTATAACTCTGCGTTGTTGGGTCATTATCCATAATGTCCATATAAGCCTGTGCATAGTCATGGTACATCTGGTTGTTCCATGTCATAGCATAAACGCAGCCTACAAAGCCTCCGTAGAAGATTGGTAGTTTCCAGTACTTACGGTTGTAGACCTGTCCAGCACCGGGAATGACGAGTGCAAGCCACAAAGCACGCTTAGGGTTAGGGCGCCACTTAGACCAATCGCGTCCCTGTTTCTTTACCATGCCAACACTATCCTTTCGCAGAACAGAAGTGAGTTTACCCTCATCATCTGGTGTGAGGATTGCCTTCTCTTCTATATATTTATCCTGCGAATTAGGTATCTCAACGACTGCGGAGTCGCCTGGATACATGACCTTTAACGTGTCATGGGGCAGATCTTGTGCCTGCATGACCGTAACACTGGTGAGCATTCCGGCTATCAACAGTCCTTTGAGGATTCTATTCTTCATCTTCATCACTACCCGTTGTCTTACTTAAGTTGCTGGTTTGAAGGTTTCGTTACTTATTCTATGCTTTGTAGTCAGCGTCTTGTTGAGGCTTCCTATTGCTTGTGAATCGTCTTTCTAAACCAGAACACTTGCTTATCTTATACTTACTAATACCTTTATCTTTCCGTGTGAAAAGTCTTACTTCATCTTATCCATCACTTCCATGATGTGAAGTAATTCCTCTTCTGATGCAAACGGAATACTAATCTTACCCTTTCCATCAGCGTTGCAACTCATCTGCACCTTTGTGTCAAAGAATGTTGAGAGGCGTTGTTTGAGGATATTAAATTCCTCTGGAAGGCGAGTGCGAGCAGAAATCTTCTTCTTTGCACTCTGTATATCCTCTCCGTTATTGAGCTGCTGACAAAGTTCTTCAACCTTGCGAACACTATAACCGTTCTTTAGAATCTCACGATAGAGTTTCAATTGCAGTGAAGGACTATCCAAAGAAAGCAATGCACGGGCATGTCCCATGTCTATTTCTTTCTTTTGCAGACCCATCTGTACCAATGC
>CAUVDL010000092.1:0-6099 GCA_963550695.1 uncultured Prevotella sp.
TGCGCCCCACACGAAGACATCTCTGGCTATATCTTCATGGTACCCAACTGGGCGCATAAATGGTTCCGCCACAATGGGTATGTGTCAAGAATGTTAAAGTAAAAACACTTATGCTAAAAACAATCCCGAAAGTTAATAATAACCTTCGGGATTGATAATTATAACCTTTCCGTTTTCTCGTGCGGACAAGTTTGATGGTATTCTATTCGACTGCTACAACTTTTGAATAGTCCTTCGTTTTAACGATATAGATACCTCGTCTTTGCACCTTTATATATTAACAAAAAATAATCACCCTTTTTATTGCTTAATATATTTATTTTGTTTAAATTTGCTCACAGAATAAGAAATATAAACAATCGTTAAGCGACACTTGGTGTGTCATCAAACGTACTAACACTAACCAACAATCGAGATTACAATATCTACAATACTCAAAAATATCTTTGGAGTATAAATCTGTCCCGCTCGAAAAAGTTATCAAATATTAATAAAATCTATAACTAAACAAATAGAATTATCTCAATAAGAATCCTCAAGAGCGACACATTCATTGTGGTAATAACTGATACACAAAGATAACCACAACACAAAATGTGTATTGAATAGATAAAAGCACTACGAAGAGTCCAAATAAGCAATACCTATAAAAGGTAACAATGAGTGTCCTGGCATTTTAAATGCTATATGCCGTAAGGAAGTAAACCAACGCATAAAGAGCCAACTCACTAATTTGATGTTTAATAAGTATGATGTGATAAGGTTTCGTGACATCTTCAAATCATCACATAACTAAGAAAGGAGCGTGAAAAGCTGACTTTATTATTCAAAACAACAAAACCGTACAAGAAGAGCTGGCACCGAATGAAAGCGAGATAGAGACATCAATAACACTTAAACAATAAATATTACACATTAATCTTTAACTATAAGCAAAATGAACAACAAGCAGAACAAAGCGCAAGCCTTATGGCGAATCTGTATGATGGCACTGATATGGATGTTCGCTACTGAGCTTTATGCGCAAAATGTCACAGTTAGTGGCATTGTGAAAGACCCAACGGGCGAGCCTGTAATCGGTGCTTCGGTAACGGTGAAAGGTACAAATATGGGTACTGTGACTAATATCGACGGGCAATACACCCTACAATGCCCCACAAAAGGCACGTTAGTATTCTCATACTTGGGAATGAAGCCTAAAAATGTAGATATTAATGGTCGACAACAGATAAACGTTGCCCTTGAAGAAGAAGCCACTGCGCTTAACGATGTGGTGGTTACGGCATTGGGAATTAAACGACAAACAAAAGCATTAGGTTATGCTGTCACCGAGCTGAAAAGCGATGAACTGGAACGAGCCAACACGGTTTCTCCTGTTACAGCATTGCAAGGTAAGGTGGCTGGTGTAGAGATTAGCCAGTCAGACGGTGGAATGTTTGGTTCTACTAAAATTCAAATAAGAGGTGCATCTACTCTTAATGCCAACAACCAACCTATCTTTGTAGTAGACGGTGTGATATTAGATAATGCTACAAGTCAATCAGGGGACGCTGACTGGAATAGCAATATCAACGACTACGGTAACCAACTAAAGAACCTTAACCCCGATGATTTTGAGAGTGTGAGCGTACTAAAAGGTGCTGCAGCAACAGCATTGTATGGTTCACGTGGTTTGAATGGTGCTGTCGTAATTACCACTAAAAGTGGGAAAGCAGGCAAAGGTGTTACTTTAAAGGTTTCACAAACTATAGGATTAGAAACAGTCTATCGTTCTCCAGATCTACAAAACACCTATATGATTGGTGCTTTCCCTGGTGCTGTAGATTACGGAGACGAATACACTGCCACGGGCAACCTTTGGAGCGATAACATGACATCGTTCGCTCGTAACTCTAAAGGTGAATACTCGCTCATCGAACAATATGGAAACTATGCTTGGGGACCTGATATCTCATGGGCTGAGGGTAAACAGTTTGAACAGTACGATGGAACAATGGGAACGGCGAAGATGTTCCCAAACAACTATAAAGATGCTTACGACACAGGCTTTAATACCAATACGAATGTATCATTGCAAGGTGGTAATGATCGTACACAATTCTACGCTTCAGCATCTTATAAATACAATAAGGGTACTACACCACGCAACACCTTTAACCGTTTGTCGTTCTTAGGAAAAGCTTCACAAAAGATTGGAAACATCGTGACGGTAGATTTCAGCGTGAACTTTACGCAATCACAGCCCCGTAATGCACCATTAAACATCGGAGAATACTTTGCTAATAGTACGTTCCCACGCGAATACGATGTTAATCGTTATCGTAACCTTTACAAAGGGGAACATGGTGGACTTGCCAGCGAAAGATATGGCGATCTCTATCGTGCTGTACCTGGAAAGGAGCTGTGGTGGAGTATCTTTGAAAACGATTACAAACAAACAGAAACAATGTTCCGTCCTGTGCTTAACATCAATATTCAAGCACTGCCTTGGCTACAGCTTTCAACTGGTGGTTCGCTCAACTATTATGCCATCGATGGCGAACTAAAAGCCCCTGGTAGTGGTTATGCCAACGAAGGTGGTTCTTATGCTCTCTCTCACACGCACACTACACAAGAGAACTTGTACCTTGCAGCTAACCTAAACTATCAAATTAATAAGGACTGGGAAGTACATGGTTTCTTACGCGAGGAATATTTTAACCAATATGCACAGTATAATAGTGAGAGTACGAACGGTGGACTTATTGTGCCCAACCAATTCTTTATCAAGAATTCAAAGCAACAAGCCAGCTTTAATGCATATAAGTTCAACACCAAACGTATCGTTTCTACCATCTTTATGATTGGGACAAGTTGGAAGAATCAACTATTCCTGGACATAACGGGACGTAACGATTGGTCGTCAGCTTTGGTTTACAGCTACGGAACAGGTAATTTCTCTTATTTCTATCCTTCAGTTTCTGGCTCATGGATTATCACTGAAACCTTTAAAGACAAACTTCCTAAATGGGTTAGCTTTGCAAAAGTACGCGGTTCTTGGGCCCAGGTGGGTAACGACACGTCACCTTATTATATTAATTCTGGCTATTCTGTGGCAACATATCAACGTGGCGACAAGAAGATTTATGGAATGACTATCCCTGAGAATATGAAGAGTACCAACTTAAAACCTGAACGTAAGAATGCTTGGGAAGTGGGACTTGACTGGCGTTTCCTTGACAGTAGGATTGGGGTAGACCTCACCTATTATAAGGAGAACACTCGAAACCAAATTATGACTATCAATGTACCTTGGGAATCGGGCGTAAAAGAAAAGCTAATCAACGCTGGTAATATACAGAACTCAGGTATAGAAATAGCACTCAACACAACTCCTATAAAGAAGAAACAATGGCAATGGGACCTAAATTTCACCTACACTCGCAACCGCAATAAGATTGTGGAACTTAGTCCTGATGTAACCTCTTACATTAATCTAGATGGTGCAGCAAACTATGGTAACTACCGTATAGCATCTGTAGCCAAAGTAGGTTCCGACTATGGTATGCTAATGTCTGACTCTTGGATAAAGACCGACGAAAAGACTGGCAAACCTGTGGTGGGCTACACTAACAAATTCCGAACAGTGTATTATAAGCGCGGAGGTACTGTGAAAGAAGTTGGATCGATGTTGCCTAACTTCCTTGGATCACTAAACTCTACCCTGAGATGGAAAGACCTTAGTCTCTATGTGCTCTTTGACGCACGCTTTGGAGGATACGTTGCTTCGTATAACTCACGTTATGCAACTGCATACGGATTCTCTGGAGAGACCGAAAAATACCGTAAGGGGATGACTTGGACCAGCAAATACGCTAATGCGCAAGATAAGGTATTTACTGATGGCTTCATTCCTGATGTTGTTTTCGATGCTGGAACTATTGTTACAACACCAGGAGGAACTAACCAAGACGTTAGTGGAATGACCTATCAGGAGGCTTATGAAAAAGGTTATGTAGAACCAGCACACCTGCAAAGTGCTGCATACTTTAAGAATAGCTGGGGAACAGGCGTTATTAACGATGACTGGTTTAAGAAAATCAACTACATCGCTCTGCGAGAAATAACTCTCTCGTACAACGTTCCGACCAAAATTAGCAGCTATATCGGTGCAAAGAACTTATCCCTTAGTTTCACCGGACGTAACTTGGCATACCTACTGAACACTGCACCAAATCACGAGAATCCTGAATCGGTACGTGGAACAGGAGCTGCACAGTTCCGTATGCGCTCATTTATGCCTTACACAGCAAGCTATCTCTTCACATTAAACGCTACATTCTAAATGTTTTCCATTATGAAACAGAATATTATAAAATTCAAGTCGCTCGCCTTTAGTATATGTGCCGCAAGCATGGTACTGACAACAGGATGTAGCGAAAGCGAATACGCAAAAATAAATACTGACCCATCGACTATCGCCGAAGGAAATCCTGTGTTCTTGTTCACTCAGGAGCAGGTGCAATACCAACCCTTCGACTACCTGCTGTGGTATTATGATGGGGCTTACACGTCAAAAATAGTTCAAGCATATTCACCGTCAAGTAGTTTTAACGACTTGTATAACAAGTTGGCTGAACTGGGCGGTGTGGGTTCTCAGCTCATTTATGTTAAACGATATGAGAATGATATTAAAGCTACTATCGATAAGATGCCAGCCAACAAGGCTGCTCAATACTCGCACCTTTCGGCCATGGCAAACGCTCTAACAGTTTACATGGGACTGTTCGATACCGACCTCTTTGGCTCAAGGCCTTACTCTGAAGCTGCACAAGCCAAGTATGGGGGCACATTAACACCTAACTACGAATCGCAAGAGAGTCTATTCGACCAATGGCTGACCGAGCTGAACACCGACCTGGATAAGCTAAAGTCAACGACAACGCAGATAAGTGTTGGAGACAATGACTTAGCCTACGGGGGAGATACTAAGAAATGGGTGAAATTTGTAAACGGCATAAAACTTAAAATTGCGGTAAGACTTCTTCACCAAAACAAAGCTAAGGCCTTAAAAATAGCCGAGGAAGTGGGTGCTGATGATGCAAACGTGATGCAATCTATTTCAGACGACTATGTATATAACAAAGGTACGGGTGGAGATGGCGGCAACAACACTTATGGAAGTGATAATAGTGTGAACTTAGGTGTTAGCAGCAAAAACGTTATCGACTTCATGAAGCGTAACAAAGATCCACGAATGCTGGTGATGTTTACTAAAAACGATTTCAACTCTGAGGTGGTGCAAGCATTCTTTGATGCACAAGCAAGAGGAGATAACAACTGTGCTATTCCTAAATATATATTAGACTTGGTGAACTATACCACAGATGCTTCTGGTAAGAAACATTTCGATAGTTGGAAAGGTGATGGCGAACCATGGGTACGCTATCAAGGATTACCTATCGGTATGGCTATATCTGAAAAGGCTGAATACACTGGGAATAACAATTATTTTGTAACAACCAGATGGAAAGTAACTGATGGAGAAAAAACGAAAACCTACTCACCGCTATCGTACTTTAACGAGGAATTAGTGCGTGGCCGCGTTGACTTCACTTTCCCAACAGCTCCAAAAGGTAAGGTGGTACAAGACACTGAAGATAACCCGCTTTACGAGATGACCCTTTCCACAGCTGAAATGAACCTCTATCTGGCTGAGTTTAAATTACTGGGTGCTAACTTGCCACATACTGCAGCCGAATACTTTAAACTTGGCGTTGAGGCTTCAGCAAAAGCTTATAACCGCTTAGCGATACTGAACAAAATACCTTATTATGATAAGGCACATTGTAATGATAAGTTAGACGAGCCTGTTACCTACGACGATGCAGCTATCGCTACGATGATGGCTAATTCTGACTACCAACTAACAGGTAATGTTCCAAGCGACTTGGAGAAGGTTTACATCCAATTGTATCTGCACTTCTTCTATCAACCTCTTGAGCAGTTTGTTACAGTGCGCCGTTCTGGTGTTCCTAAAGTTGGTAGTTCGCTCATTCCTTGGGTTACAATGAAACCCAACACCGAGTTGCCTCGCCGATTCTATATCGCTCAACCCGA
>CAUVDL010000093.1:0-5743 GCA_963550695.1 uncultured Prevotella sp.
TAAAAGAACGCACTATACATTTCTATAAGGGTTGAGAGCTGTTGTGACTTTGCATCAATAAGTTCCATTTTGCAATCTAACTGTCCGCGCTCACTATCTATCACTTCTAAATAGGTTGCTCTGTTATTGAGGTATAATTTTTGAGCAGCTGAAACGGCTCTTATTAAGGCATCGCTCTGTTTCTGCTTAAATTGTTGAAGCAACTTAATGTTGGAAATCTTAGATTGCAGCGTACTTGTTTCTATAAAAGCAGTAAGCAATGTCTTGTCGTAATTATAAAGTGCCTCTATCTGTAACGCATCAGCCTGAGCGAAGTTGGCTTGAATAGCCTTCTTATTGATGAGAGGAGCGGTAAGTCCACCTAAGGCATTAAACACCAAAGACTCTGGTAGTTTGAATAAATACTTTGGGTTAAAAGCATTTAATCCAATAGCTGCAGAGATATTAAACGAGGGGAGAAACTCTTTGCGTGCAGTCTCCACATCCCATTTTGCAGCCTTTAGCTGGTGCTCAGCTTGTATAACATCAGGACGTTGCAATAGAAGTTGAGTAGATAAGGAATGGGCAGTTGTAGGCATTGGAAGCTGTAAGAAGTCAACCTTTGTACGTTGTATGGTTTGAGGAAATCTACCTAACAGTAGGTTTAGATTATTCTCTGTCTCAACGATAGACTGACGTAGAAGGTACTCATCAGCCTGTGCTTTAGCCAATTCAGCCTCGAACTTCTCGACAGCTAATTGCGTATCAGCATCAGCTTCTTTCTGAATCTGAGCAATTCTCACAGCATCCTTCTGCAATGAGATATATTGTTGCATAACCGATAACTTGTAATCAAGAGCCAACAATAGATAATAGTTCTCGGCTACATCTGCTACTAACTGACTTTTGATAGCACGTTGTCCTGCTTCTGAAGCTAAATATCGCTCTACAGCAGCCTTTTTACCACTATTCAACTTGTTCCATAAATCTATGGTCCAGTCTACTTGTAGCGATGGACTCAAGTCTGGGATAACAGTTGGAATGTTATGCCCTGGAGTTATCTCTGTACCAACATTACCTGCTCCTTCAGCTGTGTAGCGGCCAACTTTAGAAACTCCAGCACCAATATTTGCTGTTACTGAAGGTAGAAGAGCAGCTTGTTTGGTCGTAATCGCACTTCTCGCTATGGCCAACTCCTGCAATGTTATCTTGAGATCTTGATTGTTTTGTAAGGCTGTTTCAATCAGCTTCTGAAGCATTGGGTCTTGAAAGAACTCTCTCCATGCAGGCGATATGGTTACGCTACTATCCTTAGATAAGGTTGGTAAAGAGTCCTTAAGCGTATCTTTGGACATTGTTGCCTGCGGTGTTTTGCAGGCAACAATGCTCATAAGGATTACAAGAATAGTAATAACATAATATAGTTTACTCTTTGTCTTCATGAGTACTTTCATTTAGTTGTTTTTTCTTATAGCGTTTATCTTTCTCTTCACTCAGTGGTTTATCTTTCTGATAATGTACCAATTTGTCTGTCATTCCAGCAAAGATATAGTACAGACCAGGAATTAGTAATAAACCGCCTAAGGTACCAATGATCATTCCGCCAACAGCGGCAGTACCAATGGTTCGGTTACCAATAGCACCAGCGCCTGAAGCAAAAACCAATGGAATCAAACCTGCTATAAAGGCTATACTCGTCATAAGAATCGGGCGGAAGCGCGCGATAGCGGCTGAGATGGCTGCTTGAGAAATCCGTTCACCAGCATTCTTACGCTGAACAGCATACTCAACCATCAGTACGGCATTCTTTCCTAACAGACCGATGAGCATCACTAAAGCTATCTGGGCATAGATGTTGTTCTCTAATCCGCAAGCCTTTAAGAAGAGGAATGCTCCGAATATACCCACAGGTAGGAATACAATTACAGGTAATGGCAGTAGGAAATTCTCATATTGTGCTGCCAAAATAAGATAGACAAAGGTAAGACAAACCATGAATATGATAATTGCCGTATTACCTTGTTCTGCTTCGTCCTTAGAGATACCAGCCCAATCATAATCATATCCTTTAGGTAGAGAACGCTGTGCTACCTCTTGAATAGCTTGCAGTGCTTGTCCACTTGAATACCCAGAAGCCTGTGCTCCTGTCACTTCAGAAGAGTTGTAAAGGTTATGACGAGTAATCTCACTCATGCCATACGTCTTTGAAAGCGACATAAAGTCGGAATATGGTACCATTTGTCCATCCTCGTTCTTACTATAAAGACCTAATAGATGGTCAGGGAAGTCACGATACTGTGGAGCAGCTTGTACAATTACTTTATATGGTTTTCCGAACAGAATAAAGCCTGTTTGGTAATCCGAACCCACTAAGATTGACAAGTTGTTCAGTGCTTTACCAGGCTTGACACCCTTTTGTAAGGCTTTCGTATCGTCAACATGGAGCATATACTGAGGGAAGCTGGCAGAGTAAAAAGTGAACGCGTTACCAATCTCGGGACGCTTGTTTAGTTCTTTAACGAACTCTTTGCTCACACGTTCCATTTCATGATAATCGTTCTTACCAGTCTTATCTAAGAGACGTAATTCGAATCCACTGGCAGCTCCATAGCCTGGAATTGAAGGTGGTTCAAAGAAGTCTATGTTTGCTTGAGTGATATTCTTACATTTCTGCTCTAAGTCGCTAATAATCTCTTTTGCGGTTCGTTTTCGATGTTTCCAGTCTTTGAGGTTTATCAAGCAACTACCAGAATTGGCACTTGTTCCCTCAGAAAGAATCTCAAAACCAGCTAATGAAGAAACGCTTTCGACATCCTGCTCTTTCTCTGCTATCTTAAGAAGCTGTTGTGCAACAGCGTTAGTACGTTCGATAGTAGCACCTGGAGGAGTTTCTATGACAGCATAAATCATTCCCTGGTCCTCTTGTGGAATGAAGCCAGATGGGAGTCCCATATTTATCCAATATGCTAATCCACAGAACACTAATATTAATATTATTGTTAACGATTTCTTCCTTACAGTATGCTGTATGAGGCGTTCATATTTACGGCTACCACTATCGAATTTAGCATTAAAGCGTTGTAGGAAGCGTCCAATAAATCCTAATTTAACATTATTTTCTTGCTCTTTCGTCAAGATAAGGGCACACAAGGCTGGGGTCAAAGTTAGGGCTACAAAGCCAGAGAAGAGAATGCTTGATGCCATAGTGATTGAAAACTGGCGATAGAACATACCCTCTGGACCACCCATAAAGGCTACAGGAATGAATACAGATGCCATAACTAAAGAGATTGCAATAATCGCTCCACTGATCTCTTTCATGGCTTTTTCCGTAGCTTCAATAGGTGAAAGTTTATTGCGAGAGATTTCTACATTCACCGCTTCAATTACCACAATAGCATCATCCACCACAATACCAATAGCCATAACTAAGGCAAAGAGGGATATCATATTGAGCGTTATGTTGAACAACATCATCGCAATGAAGCTGCCCAAAAGTGATATCGGGACAGCCATAATCGGTATGATAGAAGCACGCCAATCCCCTAAGAAGATGAACACAACTATTGCCACTAAGATAAAAGCCTCAAACAAGGTGTGTATTACTTTTTCAATACTTGCATCTAAGAAGCGGCTAACGTCATAGCTAATCTCATAGTGCATCCCTTTAGGCATATCTTTTTGCAGATGAGCCATAGCATCCTTCACCTTAGTGATAACGTTACGAGCATTACTACCATAAGCTTGTTTCAAGGTTACAGCAGCTGAAGGACGTCCATTGAAGGTTGAGTAGATATCATATACCTCGCTACCTAAGTGTACGTCAGCAATGTCTTTTAAGCGTACGATATTACCATCTTTATTACTCTTGATGATGATATTCTTATATTCATCCTCGGTGGTGTAACGTCCTGGATACTTTAAGACATACTCTTTGACTTGTGGACGTTGTCCTCCACTCTCTCCCAACTTACCAGGAGAAACCTCTATATTCTGATCTTCAAGTGCATCACTGACGTCATCTGTTGATAATCCATAGGCTATCATCTTGTCTGGATGGAGCCATACACGCATAGCGTAATTACGTGTACCAAGGATATCAAGATCGCCAACACCATCTACACGCAACAACTCAGGAGAGATGTTGATATCAAAATAGTTGTAGAGGAAACTCTGATCAACCTTTGGGTCATCACTGTAAAGATTGATATACATAAGTATGTTAGGCTCTTCACGTGATATCTTTACACCCTCTCGAATAACCTCTGCTGGCAATTTATTGGTAGCCGATGATACACGGTTCTGAACATTTACCGCATCAACATTTGGGTCGGTTCCCAACTTGAAGACGACATTTAGCTCGGCTTCACCATCGTTTCCCGCATTACTTTCGATATATTTCATGCCAGGAATACCATTCAAAGCCTGCTCCAAAGGAATGATCACGGATTTTACTAACAACTCGTTATTTGCTCCTGGGTAATTAGCAATTACGTTTACCTTAGGAGGAGAGATGGAGGGAAACTGCGTTATAGGTAGATTCGAAAGTGATAGAATTCCAATAAAGGCTATGACCAATGACACTACAATAGAGAGCACTGGCCTACGAATAAAGATCTTAAACATACCTAATTAGCGTTTAACTTATCCAACTTCATTGATGCTTGTGGAGAAACCATAGACACACGTACCTTGTCTCCATCATTTACTTTCTGTATACCGTCAAGAAGATAACGGTCAGTAGCTTGTAACCCTGAGGAAACAACGTATGCTCCTGTAAACTCAGCATCAATCTTGATAGCACGTTGGCGGGCAATATTATTCTTGTCAACCACAAATACATACTTCTTATCTTGAAGCTCATAGACTGCTTCTTGTGGTATCAATATTGCGTTCTTCTTCTGTATAAAGAGTTTTAGCGTACCCGTCTGACCATTGCGTAAAAGGTTTTTAGTATTGTTAAAGACGGCACGAACAGCAATTGTTCCTGTTGAACTATCAAACTGTCCACCAATATCTAATATCTTTCCGCTTGCAGGAAAAACATCGCCATTCGCCAAAACAAGTTGTAACGGAGTTTGTGAAAAGCGTTCTGGATGGAGACGGAAATCTAAATAATCTGTTTCTGAAATATTGAAATAGGCAAATACCTTACTATTATCTGATAAGCTGGTAAGTAAATCACTGGGATCTACCAGACTCCCAACTTTGTTAGGAATGCGCCCTAAGATGCCTGAGAAAGGTGCACGGATAAGAGACAGACGCTTATGTAATACAGCCAACTGATAGTCGGCTTCTGCTCCTTTCAACTTAGCCGTCGCCATGCGTTTCGCGTTATTTGAGAGCACTTTGTTATCCGTTAGCGTTGTTACATTCTGCAAGTCGATACTTGCCTGCTCCGCAGCTGCCTTCGCTTTGGCAATCTCTTCGTTAGCACCAACAATCGCAATGCGGAATAGAGGTTGACCAGCTTTCACAAACTGACCTTCACTAACGTACACATCTTGCAAGATACCGGTCTGCTGAGAGTGAACTTCAATGTTACGTTGTGAAGCAATGTTTGCCACATAAGACTGTGGTAGCGAGATGCTTTCTACTAATGGTGTCGTTGCAGTGTAAACTGGTTTTACTTCTGTTTCTTTCTTTGAATGACACGCACATAGAAGAAACATGATTGCAAGACAAGATAATTGAATTAAATTCTTCATAAATTGGTCTTTTTGTTTTCGTAAAAACAAGTGAAAAGTTAACGCGTTAATCCAAC
>CAUVDL010000094.1:0-5429 GCA_963550695.1 uncultured Prevotella sp.
AGTTCCTCTTTGAACGGATGCAACACTCCAGTCGTAATCGTATTCAGAAGGCTGCCGATGCTGGCTATATCCATGTGAATAATGCGTCAGTGAAAAGTAATTATAAGGTACGTCCAGAGGATGTTATAACCTTGATGCTCGACCGGCCGAAGCATGATAATACGATAGAAGCAGAGGATATTCCTTTGGATGTTGTCTATGAAGACGATGTTCTGATGGTTGTCAATAAGCCTGCGGGTCTTGTTGTACATCCAGGAGCAGGTAACTTTCATGGTACACTGATTAATGCTATTGCTTGGCACCTGAAAGATATGCCTTCCTTTGACCCTAATGACCCTGAGGTTGGACTGGTACATAGAATAGATAAGGATACAAGTGGGCTCTTGGTGATTGCGAAAACACCCGATGCAAAAACCGCATTGGGTAAGCAATTCTTCAATAAGACAACCCATCGCAGTTATAATGCTATCGTTTGGGGAAACATGACAGAAGATGAGGGGCGCATCGAAGGGAACATTGCGCGTGATCCGAAGGACAGATTGCGTATGACGGTTTTCCCTCCAGACTCGGAGATAGGTAAACCTGCTGTTACGCATTATCGTGTCATTGAACGCTTCGGTTACACAACACTCATCGAGTGTATCCTTGAGACAGGGCGTACTCATCAGATTCGTGCACACATGAAACATATTGGACACCCTTTGTTTGGCGATGAGCGTTATGGTGGAACAGAGATTCTGCGTGGTCAGCGGTCAAGTACTTACAAAGCTTTTATTCGTAATTGTCTTGCGCTCTGCAACCGTCAAGCACTTCATGCACGAACCTTAGGCTTTGTTCATCCTGTTACGGGTGAGCAAATGGACTTTACCAGTGAGCTGCCTGCTGACCTTTCTGCATTAATAGAGAAGTGGAAAGGTTTTGTAAATGGGCGAGCTGATGAGGTTGTCTGTTAACAGGTTGCCGAGTGAATGAGCCGATAAGGCCTTGATTATTGGTTCTAAGGCTTGTTAGATAGTAGTACATTTAGATAAAAAGAAATAATAATATCCCGCATATATCCTAATTGAGGACATTAGAAAGATTGTTCTTAGAGAGGGATAAGAGGGAATAAAACATAAAAAAGACACAATGAAAGATTCAAAGCGTACAATTGCTATCGTCTGTGGTGGCGACTCTTCAGAACATGATGTTTCTATGCGTTCAGGACAGGGGTTATACTCTTTCTTTGATAAGGAACGTTACAATATATATATAGTAGATGTAAGAGGTCTCGATTGGAATGTAGAACTGCCTGATGGAAGTTTGGCTCCAATCGATAAGAACGACTTCTCTTTTGTTATGAATGGTCAGCGTACAGAGTTTGATTATGCATATATTACGATTCATGGACAGCCTGGTGAGAATGGTGTGATGCAAGGTTATTTCGACCTTCTTCATCTTCCTTATTCAACAGGAGGTGTGTTGGTTGAGGCTTTGACTTTTGATAAGTATGTTCTTAATAACTACTTACGGAACTTTGGGGTAAAGGTTGCAGACAGCATCTTGCTCCGTCGTGGAGAGGAATATGATGAGGCAGAGATAGAAAAGCGCCTTGGCATGCCTTGCTTTGTTAAGCCTTCTTCTGATGGAAGTAGCTTTGGTGTGTCAAAGGTGAAGAATATTGACCAGCTTGCACCTGCTCTTCGTGTTGCTTTTATGCAGAGCGATGAGGTTATGATTGAGGCTTTCATGGATGGTATGGAAATCTCTCAGGGTGTTTATAAAACAAAGGATAAGTCGGTTGTATTCCCTGCAACAGAGGTTGTGACAAGCAATGAATTCTTTGACTATAATGCTAAGTACAATGGTCAGGTAGAGGAGATCACACCTGCTCGTATGTCAGATGAGACTGCTAAGCATGTTGCTGCTGAGACAAGTCGTATCTATGATATTCTGCATGCTAATGGTATCATTCGTATCGACTATATTATTTCAAAGGATAAGGATGGTAAGGATGTTGTCAATATGCTTGAAATCAATACCACACCAGGTATGACTGCCACCAGTTTTATTCCACAACAGGTACGTGCAGCAGGCTTAGATATTAAGGATGTATTGAGCGATATAGTTGAGAATCAATTTAAGTAAACAGACTGAATAAGTCTTTTTCTGAAAGATAAAAAAGAAGAGAGGGTATCAGAAAGCCAGTCGTAAGGACTATGGCACATCTGATACCCTCTCTCTTTATATGTCTATTAGTCGTAGACTCAGAAAGAATCTTCTCTTCTTATCTCTTGCGAGGTGCAGGACGCTTGCCTGCAGGGCGCTTGCCAACTGGCTTCTTACCAACATTGCGGTTGCCAGTAGACTTGCGAGTTGAAGTCTGAGTGTTAGAACCTTGCTTTGTTGTTGTAGGCTCTTCATGTACAATTCTTTCAGGCATCTTGTTCTCTGGGCGAGTAAAACCATCCTTCTCAGCACGCTTACTCATAGCCTTGATACGCTTGTCAAGGTCAGGGTGTGATGAAAACATGCGCTGCCACTTGCTATCCTTCTTTACGCCAGCATCCTCTTCGAGTTTCTTCAACTTCTCGAAAGAAAGTGCAATAGCCCAAGGATTCTTGCCATTCTTTTTGAGGAAGTCGTATCCATAAGCGTCAGCCTTACTCTCCTGCTTCTGTGAGTAGGTTGCATTGAGTAATGACTCACCGAGGCTTCCAAGCTGTGACTCGCTCAGTGCTGCAGCAACTCCATTGGTTGATGCAATTCCATCTTTCAAAGCTGAGGTCAGCAATGCTGTACGGAAACCTTTCTTAGAGTCCTTGTGTGCAACGTGACCAATCTCATGACCGATAACACCCAACAACTCTTCGTCGGTCATTACGTCCATCAAAGAAGAGAATACACGTACGCTACCATCTGGGCAAGCGAAGGCGTTTACGTCGGTAACATAATATACTTTAAAGTTCAAAGGAATACCTTCAACCTCATTCAGTCCCTGTGTGAGTCGGTTAAGACGTTTAGTGTATGGACTTTTGGCATCACAAACATGGTTGTGCTCATCCATCCACGCAACATACTCTTTTACGTATTTTGCCATATCGGCATCTGTCAGTGTGGCTGCTTTAAGAACTTTTGTGGCACCTCCTACGGCTTTACCAATATTGAACTGCGCCTTCATTGGCGTTGCTCCCAATAGGAGGAAGGCGCAAAGACATGTGCCAAAGATAGTTTTTCTCATACGAATTGTTTAATTAATGATTTCTTTTGATATGCAAATTTATATATAATTTTTTAATAGTCGGTATTAATTAACTTTTTTCTTGTTAATAATTAGCCTCTTAATGTCCCCTCTTACTATTAATTATAACGGTAAAAAGTTGTCTGATATGTCATCTTTTGTTGTTGTGTTGAGGCTTAGCACGGATGGTGTTGAGGCTTAGCACTAATGGTGCGAAGCACTCAACACTATACTATATGTTCTTAGAAAGGGTCTGATTTGGGTTAAAAAAAGATGTTAACTTCTATAAGGCAGAGCTATTCTCATAGATTTTATTAGGTAGAAATATTCATCAATAAAAGTAGAAAGGTTCATCAATAAAAAAGGACAACCCGATTGGGTTGTCCTTGTATGTTTGAATCTTTCTTTATTAGTTTCGGTTGTTTCCGAGGAAACGGAGAAGATAAAGGAAGAGGTTAATAAAGTCAAGATAAAGACTCAATGAACCAAGAAGTGCAACCTTCTGTGCTCCCTCGCCTGCATCTGGTGCCATTCGCAAGTTTTGTTTAATCTTTTGTGCATCCCAAGCAGTAAGGCCTGTGAAGACAAGAACACCGATGCCACTAACGATTAGGTCGAACATAGTACTTTTTAAGAAGATGTTTACCAATCCAGCGATAATAAGACCAATCAGTGCCATAAAGAGAATACCGCCCATCTTGGTTAAATCCTTCTTGGTTGTAGAACCAATTAAGGCCATAGCTCCGAAAGTTCCTGCTGTAATAAAGAAGGTTTTGGCTATGGCTGCTGACGAAAAGGCTGCGAAAATCCAACCTAAGGTAAATCCATTGATGGCAGCAAAGACGATAAACCATACTGTTGCTGCAACGAGTGATAGCTTCTGGATGCGTGAAGAGAGATACCATACGATACCTACTTCTACTAAGCCTGCCACGAGTAGTGGACCGCGTCCCATATAGAGGAGTTGGATGAGGGCTGGAGAGTTTCCTGCGCCATAAGCTATAACACCAGTGATGGCAAGTGCCATAGCCATCCACACATATACCTTACGCATCAATGATGGAAATGCACGTGACATTTCTAAGTCGCGCTCCTGGCTACTTGTCACGTTTGTGAAATTGTCAAAATTCATATTCATAATCTTTTTTTTTGTTTGTTTTCTTTTCTCTGTTGCCGACGTGCAGTCGGCTCTGTGGCATAACTGCCTTATATCTCTTGTTATGCAAATGCTATGCCATTTAGTTACAAATATAATGAAAAGATTGTGGACTGACAAATATGATGTCTGTTTTTTATTAATTTTATAATACTCTATATTCGTGTAGACTCTTGTTTACTTCCTTTTTGATTCATGCATAATATATGGTATAATAATGCTGTTTTTTGCATTTTTCTGCATTATTATTTGTATAAATAAAAAGTTTTGCATACTTTTGCAAATGAATTGGAATATATATACAATTATGAAGGTAAAAAACAGTAGACTTGAAGCATTGAAGATGTTGATTTCAAGTATGGAACTTAGTTCTCAGGAAGAAGTTTTGAAGGAATTAGAGAAAGAAGGCTTCAAATTGACTCAGGCAACATTGAGTCGTGATCTCAAGCAGTTGAAAGTAGCAAAGGCTGCTTCCATGAATGGAAAATATGTATATGTTCTGCCAAATGAGACAATGTATCGTCGTGTGACAACACCGCGTAAAGCAACGGAAATGTTGCAGCGAAGTGGTTATGTGTCGGTGAATATATCGGGGCAGTTAGCTATTGTTAAGACGCGTCCTGGTTATGCCAGTGCGCTTGCATATGATATTGATAATTCTGATTCACCTTATATCTTAGGTTCAATTGCGGGTGATGATACTATTTTCATTGCGCTTCGCGAGGGTGCTACACGTGGTCAAGTATTGGGGGCACTGTCGTATGTCATTCCTGAAATTGGATAAAAATATTTCCCCTTTACATCACTTGGAGCTTTTTAAGTTGTCAAGTAAACATTATATTATAAGGTGTAAGTCTATAATAAACCTTTAAGATAGGTCTGTTAGGTGGGAAAATACATTTTTTTGAAAGTTTTTCTTCAAAACATTTGGAGGTTATACGAAAAGTTTATACCTTTGCACTCGCTTTACAAAACAAGCCGTCTGGCAAGTTGGTTAAAGCAGTTAAAGAAAGAGTTCTTTGAAAAGATTTACATAAACAGAGAAGTAGTACA
>CAUVDL010000095.1:0-5349 GCA_963550695.1 uncultured Prevotella sp.
GTGCAGGTAAGTCTGCAATGTTCCCATTGCATATCTGGTTGCCAGATGCTATGGAGGGCCCAACACCAGTATCTGCTTTAATTCACGCAGCTACGATGGTTGTCGCTGGTGTTTTCCAGGTTGCATCATTGTTGCCTATCTATGTACAGTTTGGCGCACAGGAGCAACTCCACTGGATTGCTTGGATTGCAGCTTTCACAGCTTTCTATGCAGCAGCAGTAGCATGTGCACAGCGTGACATTAAGCGTGGTTTGGCTTTCTCAACCATTTCACAGATTGCTTATATGCTCGTTGCACTTGGTGTTTGTTTCTATGACAGCAAGCATGGTTCATTCAATAGCGCAGAATATCTCCATCACGGTGGTCTCGGTTATATGGCAGCAATGTTCCATCTCTTCACTCATGCAATGTTCAAGGCTTTGCTCTTCCTTTGCTCTGGTGCTATTATTGTTATCATTGGTAGCAACTTCAAGGATTATATGGGTGGTTTGCACAAATACATGCCTATTACAAACATCTGTTTCTTGATTGGTTGTTTGGCAATTGCAGGTATTCCTCCATTTGCAGGTTTCTTCTCAAAGGATGAGATTATCTCAGCATGTAATGCATTGCCAGGTGTAGAAGGACAAGCGTTAAAGTGGATTATGACACTCGTAGCTGGTATGACAGCATTCTATATGTTCCGTCTCTACTACGTAATCTTCTGGGGTGAGTCTTACTACGAGCAGGATCCAGAGAATCGTCGTCGTCCACAAGAAGTTCCTTTTGTAATGTGGGGTCCATTGGTATTTCTTGCAATTATCTCTATCACTGCAGGTTGGATTCCATTCGGTCACTTTGTAAGTGCTAATGGTCTCAGCTATGATATTCATCTCGACTGGAACATTGCTACAACCAGTATCATAGCAGCAGTTATCGGTATTGCTCTTGCAACTTGGATGTACATGGGTAAGAAGCAGCCTGTTGCCGATGCTTTGCAGCGTACCTTCCCACGTTTACACAAGGCTGCCCTCAACAGATTCTATATTGATAATGCATGGCAGTTCTTTACACACAAGATTGTATTTCGTTGCTTCTCTATTCCAATCGCATGGTTTGATCGTCACGTTATTGATGGTTCCTTCAATTTCATGGCTTGGGGTACACAGGAGGCTGGTGAATCTATCCGTTCATGGCAGAGTGGCGATGTTCGTCAGTATGCCGTATGGTTTATCACTGGTACTGTAGCATTAACATTAGTATTACTTTGCTTGATTTAAAGAAATGAGTTGGATATTAACTGTATTTGTAATTATCCCCGTCCTGATGCTTTTCGCCCTTTGGGTAGCTAAGAATGATAATCAGGTACGCGGTGTGATGGTAGCCGGCTCTACGGCACTTTTGATTGGTGCAATCTGGCTGACTGTTTATTTCGTTCAGCAGCGCAACGCAGGTAATCATGATGCGATGCTGTTGACAAACTCCGTAATGTGGTTTAAGCCTCTAAATATTGCTTTCTCAGTTGGTGTAGACGGTATCTCTGTTGTAATGATTTTGCTTTCTGCAATCATTGTCTTCACAGGTACTTTTGCCAGCTGGCAGCTTGAACCAATGAAGAAGGAGTACTTCCTTTGGTTTGTACTCTTGTCTTCAGGTGTATTTGGCTTCTTTATCTCTACGGATATGTTCACCATGTTTATGTTCTATGAGGTTGCGTTGATTCCAATGTACCTCCTCATTGGTGTATGGGGTACTGGTCCAAAGGAGTACTCAGCAATGAAACTTACCTTGATGTTGATGGGTGGTTCTGCTCTCTTGGTACTCGGTATTCTTGGTATCTACTACTTTAGTGGTGCTACCACAATGGATGTAATGGAGTTAGCACGTATGCATGCTATGCCTAAGAACATTCAGAACATATTCTTCCCATTGGTGTTTATTGGTTTTGGTGTACTCGGTGCATTGTTCCCATTCCACACGTGGTCTCCTGACGGTCATGCTTCAGCGCCTACCGCAGTATCAATGCTCCACGCTGGTGTATTGATGAAGCTTGGTGGCTACGGTTGTTTGCGTATTGCAATGTTCCTTATGCCTGATGCTTTGGAGATGTGGGCGCCTGTATTCCTTGTGTTGACAACAATCTCTGTAGTATATGGTGCACTTTCTGCTTGTGTACAGACCGACTTGAAGTATATCAACGCATACTCTTCTGTTTCACACTGTGGTATGGTACTCTTCGCTTTGGTTATGACTACACAGACAGCTATCACAGGTGCAATCCTTCAGATGCTTTCTCACGGTTTGATGACAGCCTTGTTCTTTGCATGTATCGGTATGATTTATCACCGTGCAGGAACACGTGACGTTCGTTACCTTGGAGGTCTTATGAAGGTTATCCCATTCTTGGCTGTATCTTATGTAGTAGCAGGTCTTGCTAACCTTGGTTTGCCAGGTTTCTCAGGCTTCGTTGCTGAGATGACAATCTTCGTAGGTTCATTCGAGAATGCAGGAACATTCCATCGTGTAGCAACAATCATTGCTTGTACAGCAATTGTAATTACAGCTGTTTACATCTTACGAGTGGTAGGAAAGATTCTTTTCCAGAAAATTCCAAATAAGAAGTTCTATGAGTTACATGATGCTACATGGGATGAGCGATTCGCTATTGGCTGCTTAATCTTCTGCGTTGCAGGTTTAGGTCTCTGCCCACTCTTCTTTGAGAATATGATTATGGACGCGGTTCATCCTATCTTTGATCACATCTTTACATATATACCAAATTTGGGTAATCTTTAATAAACTGGCGAAATGAATTATAGTGATTTCTTTAAGATGATTCCGGAGGCAAGTCTAATTGTCATCCTGATTGTTTTGTTCGTTGCAGACTTTGCAACGGCAAAGACTGAAGAACGCAAGTGGTTCAACCCGCTGGCTTCTGTACTCTTGCTTCTGAACACATTTGTGTGTCTTTGTCCTATGGGCACACAGAGTTTGTTCGGTGGTATGTATGAAACAACACCTGCTGTTGATGTAATGAAGGCAATCCTTTCTATGGGTACCTTTATTGTTGTGGTTCAGAGTCGTGTTTGGGCTGCAAAGAGCGGTAAAGAAGCAGAGTTCTATATGCTCATCGTTTCAACATTGCTCGGTATGTTTACCATGATGAGTGCAGGCAACTTCTTGATGTTCTTCCTCGGTCTTGAAATGGCATCTGTGCCTTTGGCATGTACTGTTGCCTTCGATATGTATCGTAAGAACTCTGCGGAAGGTGCAGCTAAGTTCATATTGACAGCTACATTCTCAAGCGGTGTAATGCTCTATGGTATCAGCTTCCTTTATGGTCAGTTCGGTACACTTTACTTTGCTGATATTGCAGCAAAGATGGAGGCAACTCCATTGGTAATTATGGGTCTCGTGTTCTTCTTTAGTGGTCTTGGTTTTAAGATTTCTCTTGTTCCATTCCACTTCTGGACAGCCGATACCTATCAGGGTGCACCAACAACCGTTACTGGTTATTTGAGTGTAATCTCAAAGGGTGCAGCTGCCTTCACATTGTTGAGTATTCTTTTCCATGTCTTCGGTGGTATGATGGAGTATTGGCACGTGTTGCTGATGATTGTAGTTGTTCTTTCGATTACCATTGCCAACCTCTTTGCCGTACGTCAGAATGAATTGAAGCGTTTCATGGCTTTCAGTTCAATCTCTCAGGCTGGTTATATTATGTTGGCTGCAGTCGGTAATAATTGGGCAAACTCAGTAGCCGCTCTTAGCTATTACGTTTTGATTTATGTTGTAGCTAACATGGCAGTCTTCACAATCATTTCTGTTGTAGAGCAGAACAATGGTGGCAAGACCAATATCGACGATTACAATGGTTTCTATCAAACTAACCCACGTCTGAGCTTCTTGATGACCTTAGCGATGTTCTCACTCGGTGGTATTCCTCCGTTTGCAGGTATGTTCTCTAAGTTCTTTATCTTCATGTCAGGTGTTAATGGTGCTGACATCAACACTACAATGGGAGCATGGGCTTACGGAGTTGTATTCATCGCATTGCTCAACACTGTTATCTCACTCTACTACTATCTTAAGATTGTAAAGGCAATGTATATTGTTCGCACAGACAATCCGTTGCCAACCTTTAAGAGTGATTGTAACACTAAGTTTGCGTTGGCTGTCTGCATGGCAGGAATCCTCCTCTTTGGTGTTTGCAGCTTTGTTTATGAATGGATTGCAGCAGCAGTTTAATAGGCAATAGACTTATTAAATAAGTATATGAATCGCCCAAGGGTTTCAGTAAATCCTTGGGCGATTTTCTTTTGTGATGAATCCTAACAAAAACAAATTGCAGGAAAATAAAAACGAAACAGGAAAACTAGTATACCTTCACCACATGTCTAAGTATGGAGAATACCAGGTAATTTTAACGACTACGAATTACGCCAATTTTTCTTTTTTATTATTATATTTTATTGGAAAAATATTTACATATATAATCGTATTACAGGTGTAGAAAGTTTGGGAGAGCGGAGTTTCTGATGGTCTTGTAACTATCAAGTAATTAAAAGGTTACAGAATTGTGAAAGAAGAGGTGCTTAATCGGACTTCAATTAAGCCTTAGTTCGCCTTCAATTAAGCACCTATTGAACGTCAATTGGTGCTTGATTTGAACGTAATAGAGGCTCACATAGTTTTTTAGATTTGAATTTATTTTTACAAGTAGTATTCCTACAACTCATTTTTACTCAGATAAGCATAGAATAGTTAAATGTAAAAAGAGCACAGTAGGATTAGAAAAACTGCTGTGCTCTTTGTCTTTTTAGATATTCTTTATGAATTCTATCACATCTTGTATGGCTTTTTGCTTCCAAAGAATATAAGTAAAACCGCCAACTGATATAATAGAGAGGGTGATGTTGATAAGACAAGATTTGAAATCCATTTCTTTCCAGTTCTTAAATAACCCCCACACGCTATTGACAGTTATATAAACTAAAACGGCACAAAGTACAAATGCAAATATTATCATATTATTTCTTAGTTCGTTTGTTTGTTCATTTATTTCATTTTCTTTGGTTTTTAGTTGATTAAATTAAGAGATAATTGATTATCTGCTGCAAAGATAAATAAAAACAACATTCATGTCAAGTGTATTGATAATAAATTTGCTATCTTTATCAAATCTATATTATGAAGAAATTTAAGTGTCAATTTTTGCTCTATTTTCATATTGTATTAGTACTATCTTAATTCCGCAACACTTTTTTTCCAGACTGATTTTGGATAATGCCTACAACTTATGGGAATGATATTGTGTATTGCCTCAAGTCACATTGTGGGGTAAGGGGATATTGTAGGCAAAAGTGGGTG
>CAUVDL010000096.1:0-5320 GCA_963550695.1 uncultured Prevotella sp.
GAGAGTTATATAGTGAGGTGGAGATAGACGACCTTTACTTTATGGCAACGGGTGGCGGTATTTGCTTTGGAGGAGGTGAACCCCTCCTACGTTCGGATTTCATCAAGGCCTTTGCCGAGATAATGAATCCCGAATGGAAGTTGACAATAGAAACATCGCTCAACGTACCGCTTGAGAATGTCAAAGCTATTGCCTCGTTGGTGCAGATGTGGTATGTAGATATTAAAGACATGAACCCTGAAATCTACAAAGCGTATGGACGTAAAGAGAATAAGCAGGTAGTCAGTAATCTTCAATGGTTAGCAGCGAACGGATATGCTGATAAGGTTATTGTCCGCTTACCTTTGATACCCGAATATAACACAGATGAAGACCGCCAGCGAAGCCAGCAACAGTTGGAAGAGATGGGCTTTACAAACTTTGATAAGTTTAATTATATTGTGCGGTAGTAGAATTAACCCTATACAATATACATAGCTCATCTTTCGTTTTTTCCGTGAAAAACATTATCTTTGCAATTAAATAATAAAGAAAGAGAGTATGAAAAAGTCACTTATCATTTTATCAATTATATTTCTGTTGTTGCCTATCAAAGTAACAGCACAGAGTTTCGATGTTTTGTGGCAACAAGTAAATCAAGCTGAGCAAAAGGATTTACCAAAGACACAAATCAGCTTATTACAGAAGATTGAACAGAAAGCACAGAACGAGAAAGCCTATGGGCAAATCTTAGCTGCCAGTCTGTTAGCATCGAGGTTACAGACAGTGATTGCACCAGACTCTGCTGAGGTGGAGTTAAAGAGATTGAAGGCAAAGGCAAAGATGGTAGAAGGAAAGGATGAAGTATTATCTGCTATCTACAACTGTATCTTGGGTGTGATAGGTCGGAATGATGATGATGGAAACGCTGAGGGTTACTTTAAGAAGGCTCTGGCAAACCCTTCTCTGTTGGCAAATCAGAAAGCAGCAGACTTTAAGCCTTTAATAGTGGTAGGTAAAAATGATAATATCTTCAAGGGTGACCTGCTGCATGTTATTGGTATGCAGGTGGGTAACTACGACAAACTGCATAGCTATTATGAAAGCGTTGGAAACCGTGAAGCAGCTTGTTACACGGCGTTGATGGGGACAAAGGAAGAGAAAGAGAGTATTCCAAAGCTCGATTCACTCATGCAAGTGTATAGCGACTTACCGATATGTGGAGAAGTTGCGTTGAAGCGTTATGCCTGTATGGGAGAAGATACCCCAGTTGAGGAGAAGATAGCTTATATTGATAAAGCACTTGTCCGTTGGGCATCATGGAAGCGAATAGTAGCGTTACGTAATGCTCGTGAAGAACTGGTTAGACCAATGTTTGACGTGAGTTTTGATAAGTGTAATGTTAGTTCGACAGAGAAGAATAACTGGGTGAGGCTGAAAACCCGCAATGTGCCAGGTGTTGTCGTAACGGTTACACGTACAAAGTTGTCGGGAAATCATTCTCTCAATCTTGGGGATAAAGACGACATGGTTAAGGTGATGGCAAGTCTGTTGCCAGCAACGAAGCAGACAATAAAGTGCACCTACATAGATTATAAGGATTATGAAGAGATGAAAGACTCTTTCTTAATGCCTACATTACCTTTGGGTGTTTACCTTATTAAGATAGAAACTCCTAAAAAGAATATTACACCAGAATATGCTTTCTATTATGTCAGTGACCTCTATGTCATGAGCGAACTGCAACCAAAGAAGAAAGCACGATATGTTGTTGTCAATGTTGTGGATGGACAACCAGTAGCTGATGTAAAGGTTCAAGCTACTTATCCAAATTATTATGATAAACCCTCTATCGTCAAGAAACTTGTTACGAACACGAAGGGAGAGGTCATATTTGACTCGGAAAGAAATACCCCAGACATCTATGTCTCTACGAATAAGGACAAAGCATTTAGAGAAACGCAATTGGAGGGCTCGTATGACTACGACAAGGAGAACTATGATAAAATAGAAACTCAGGTCTTCACGGATAGAGGTATCTATCGTCCCGGACAGACGGTACACGCATCTGTCATTGCTTATCAGAACACTAAGCAAGACTATAAGACTAAGGCAGCCAGCGAACAAACCTTCGATATAGTTTTGAAAGATGCTAATTATAAGGAGATTGGACGTAAGTCAGTAACCACCGACCGTTTCGGTACTGCTGCAGCAGACTTTAATCTTCCAACAAGTGGACTGACAGGTAGCTTTTCTATCTATGCTGATTTTGGAACAAAAGGATCTAAGCGTTTCCAAGTAGATGAGTATAAACGTCCAACGTTTGATGTAAACTTTGATGAGTATAAGGAGAAGTATGCTGTCGGTGATTCTATCAAGTTGATTGGTCGTGCTAAGAGTTTTGCTGGTGTACCTGTACAAGGTGCAAAGGTGCATTATGTTGTTACGCGTAGGACAAGTTACTGGTGTAGCTTCTATGAAGGCAGTGAGGAAGTGAAGGAACAAGATGTTGTAACAGATGACAAGGGAGAGTTTGTTGTTACTGTACCTTTTGTTCTGTCTGATAAAGCCAAGAAGGAGCTAAAGTCTGGTAAGGGTTATCGTTCACTTTTCTATAACTTTAGCGTTGAGGCTTCGGTGACTGATGCTGCAGGTGAAACACATGAAGGCTTTGCATCCTTACCATTAGGAACAAAGGAGGCAAGTCTTTCTTGTAATATCCCTGAGAGGAATCTGAGTGACAGTCTTAAAACGATTAAGTTTTATTACTTAAATGCTGCAGGATCTCCTATTGATGGAACTGTGAAGTATGTAATCGTACCACAGCAGAAGGATAAGGGTAAATATGTTTATAGCAATTACAAGAGCGTGAAGGCAAATGAAAATATTGCTATAAAGGGCTTGTCTTCTGGTGCTTATCGTGTGCATGCTATCTGTGGAACAGATACGATTGATACAGACTTCATTGTTTTCTCAATGGACGACAAGCGTCCTGTTATAGAGACACATGATTGGTTTTATCTGAGTGGAAACCAATTCCCTCGTGATGGAGGTCCTATCTATATGCAGGTGGGTTCAAGTGATGAGAATCAGTATGTTGTTTATTCTATCTTCTCAGGTAATAAAGTGATTGAAACAGGTTCTTTTAATCAGAGCAATAGTATACAGACACGCAAGTTTGTATATAAGGAAGAGTATGGTGATGAGATCTTTCTTAATTATGCTTGGGTAAAGAATGGCATTATGTATTCTCATTCAGAGAGGATTATGCGTCCGTTACCAGATAAGAGTTTGATAGTAAAATGGAAGACTTTCCGTAATAAACTTATTCCAGGACAGCAAGAGGAGTGGACGGTAACTATTAATCGTCCTGATGGTAAGGTTGCCAATGCTCAACTGATGGCAACGCTTTATGACAAGAGTCTTGATCAGTTCTTGTCTAATTCATGGTACTTAGGCGACTTCTTCTCGCTTAACTATACATCTGTTAATTGGGAGAGTTCTTACTATTCAAGTTTGGGTCTTTCAGGGGAAGCTTTTCTCCCAGTATTTGATGTAGACAGGTTGTCTTTCTCGAAATTTGATAGCCGTTTCTTAGAACAATATGATACTCCGGAGGCTTATTTTTATTCAGCCATAGAAGACCGAATGGTAAGCAAGACACGTGCTGTTAAGACAATGGCTTTGGCAGAGGACTCTTCTATGAATGAGGTCGTTACGGTTGGTTTTGGACCTACTAAGGAAACAAAAGTAAAATTTACTGCTCCTGTTGTAAAGAAAGATGAGGAGATAAAGCAAGAGAAGGACGAAACGAAGAATGTAAAGCCTTCTATGCGTGAGAATCTCAATGAGACAGCATTCTTCTATCCACAGTTGCAGACAGATGGGAAGGGTAATGTAAGTATTAAGTTTACGCTTCCAGAGAGCCTTACTACGTGGCGATTCATGGGATTGGCACACGATGAGGATATGAACAATGGCTTCCTTTCTGATGATATCGTTGCTCAAAAGACATTGATGGTGCAGCCTAATATGCCTCGCTTTGTCCGTATGGGTGACGAAGCAATGGTTTCTGCTCGTTTGTTCAATCAATCTGAGAAAGATATCAATGCAAAAGCAAAGGTTGAAATCCTTGATCCTGCAACTGAGAAGGTGCTCTTTACAGACAGTAAAGCTGTTGTCTTGAAAGCGCAGGGGAGTGGTTCAGCAACTTATAGCTTAGTTTCATTGCTGGCGAAGAATGCCAATAAGCTTACAGCTGACCAGTCCTTACTTGTTGTTCGCTTCACGGTTGAGGGCGATGGTTTCTCTGATGGTGAGCAACATTACCTGTCAGTACTTCAGAATAAGGAGTATGTAACAAACACTTATCCATTCACACAGAATGAAGCAGGGGTGAAGACGATTAATGTTGGTAAGCTCTTCCCAAAGAAGAGTACAGACCAAAAGCTGACAGTAGAGTATACTAATAACCCAAATTGGCTGATGATTCAGGCATTGCCTTATGTGGCAGATGCAAGTGAAAAGAATGCTATCAGTCTTGTTTCTGCTTATTATGCAAACCGTTTGGGTAAGCAGATAATGAATACTTCACCATTGATTAAGCAAACAATCGAGCAATGGAAGAAGGAAACGGGTAAGGAAACGTCTATGATGTCGGCTTTGGAGAAGAATCAAGAACTCAAAACCTTGACACTTGATGAGACTCCTTGGCTAATGGATGCTAAGAATGAAAGCGAACAAAAACAGCAACTCGTGCGTTTCTTCGATGAGAATCAGATGCAGAACAATCTGACATCAACATTCTCAAGTCTAAAGAAACTGCAAGACTCTGACGGCTCGTTCGCTTGGTGGCCAGGAATGAAGGGAAGTCTTTATATGACTGTTGCGGTGACGAAGACACTTGCCCGTTTGCAGAACCTTACAAGTTCAAGTCCAGAGGTTACGAAGATGATTAATGCTTCTTTCCGATTTATGGATAAGAAGGTGGCAAAGTGTGTGGCTGAAATGAAGCGTTATGAGAAGAAGTATAACGCTACACTCTTCCCATCTGATGACCTTTGTGATTATCTTTATACCAATGCTTTGTTCTATCACGATCGAGCTACAAATGACATAAAGTATCTCATTGATCGCTTGGTTAAGAAACCTACGGACTTGACTATCTATGGTAAAGCGAATACAGCAGTAATCCTTCAGCAGTATGGTAAGGTTGAGAAGGCGCGCGAATACCTACAGAGTATCAAGGAATATACGGTTTATACAGAGGAGAAGGGGCGTTACTTTGATTCTAAAAACGCTTATTACAGCTGGCGCGATTATAAGATTCCAACAGAGGTGG
>CAUVDL010000097.1:0-5268 GCA_963550695.1 uncultured Prevotella sp.
TTACAATGAAACCCAACACCGAGTTGCCTCGCCGATTCTATATCGCTCAACCCGATCCAGCTGACAAGATGCGTACTATTATCGAGACAGCAATGACACAGCAAGGCTTCACCTTTACTGATGGACAAAAACCTGAACTGCTTAATTCTGAAAGAGTATGGTACGACAAAGGTGCTCCAAATTTTGGTGAAGGCCCCAACTATTAATAGGAGAAAATAAAGAAACATAATAAACACTATGAAGAAGCAAGTGGGTAAAAAATAATAAACTTGTACCAATCTGCTTCAAGGTTATTTTCTCATTAGATTATTAAAAGAGAGAAGTGTCAAAATAAAAAATATTAACTTGATAACTTTCAATATATAAGTAGGCTTCTTCTAAAGACAAAAAAGACCATTTCTTTACTAAAAACGAGTAAAGAAATGGTCGCTTTTTAAATTCTTCCGTTAAATACATACTCTTTTGGCTTCTAAAAGACACCTAATTGACTTGCAACAAATGCTCTTATAAAGTGCAAACAACACCCTTTTAAAGTCCAAATATGCACTTTTTATTTGGCGACTTGACTATGCCTAAATTTACTTCACACTTTTTTGGTTATTGTTACTGAATTGGTTTACACATTTTTACTTGTTCCCTGAACAGTTTTACAACCCCATGGGAAATTTACTTTATAGTCATTACTTGATGGGACTGGCATAGTTAAAATTTATAATTGAGAAAAGCTTGTCTAAGTCCCTTAAAACCATCGCATACAAGACCTTGAATAGCATATCCAAGTGACTCCGAGTAGTTTATGCCCTCCTTATAGTCTTCAAAACGTTCATGCCTATTGATAAACATAAACCAAAGTACAACAACAGACAATGAATCCTTCATAATAACTACACAAAAATTATGACCCCAATAGGTGGCATCCATTAAAACAACTACAGAACAAACAAGAAGGTTGAAAAGTTCTTCTTTATAAGATTTGGTGAACAATCTATCAATATTCCTGGTTGAAACTCCGTACTCCTCGGATAGATCTTTGACTGTTAGATTAACCTTGGAATAACGATTGTTGACAATGATATTGGTAAGGCGCTTATGTCCAACAAAGTTCCTCTTACAGCTTTTATAATACAAGCGTTGACTACCATTAAGATGACAACGTTTTATAGTCGACTTTGAGCCACAATGAAAGCAGATTTTGCGGCATAAAACACAAATAAACTAAAATATTGATTATTAGATAGTTACAAGAATTTTAAGTACATTTTTGTCATGTAAGTCAACTAAAAACAGCTTATTGTCTGAGAGGTTCTAATTTGCATTTTGACCCTCTGAAGTGAAAAATACTTTAATAACAAAAAATAAAAACTCCCAATACATTAAGTACTGAGAGTTCTTTATTATAGAGATAAAATCTATTCGGATTATTCAGCCTTTGCCTCTTCTGCTACGTTCTCAACAGCCTCTGCAGGAGCATCAGCCTTCTTTGTAGAACGACGGCTACGACGAGTCTTCTTAGCATCAGCCTTTGGAGACTTAGCCATATTCTCATTGTAGTCAACCAGCTCAATGAATGCTATCTGAGCAGCGTCACCCTGACGAGTACCGAGCTTGATAACACGTGTATAACCGCCTGGACGATCAGCTACCTTTACTGAAATCTCCTTAAAGAGCTCAGTAACAGCCTCTTTGTTCTGAAGATAACGGAATACAACACGACGTGAGTTAGTTGTATCATTCTTAGAACGTGTGATCAGCGGCTCAACATACTTCTTAAGAGCCTTTGCCTTAGCAAGAGTCGTAGTGATTCTTTTGTGCTGAATCAAAGCAACTGCCAAGTTTGAAAGCAACGCAGCGCGATGGTCAGCAGTACGACCCAAATGGTTGAATTTCTTATTATGTCTCATTTTGTTTTTAACTTGTTGTGGATAAACTCGGCAACTTGTCGTTTAGACAACTCGTCAACTATTCTTTATCCAATTTATACTTTGTAATGTCGGTTCCAAACGTCAGATTCAGACTCTCGAGCAAATCATCAAGCTCAGAAAGCGATTTCTTACCAAAGTTACGGAACTTCAGAAGATCCGTCTTGTTGTACTGTACGAGGTCGCCTAATGTCTCTACATCAGCTGCTTTCAGGCAGTTGAGTGCACGAACACTCAAGTTGAGACTTGCGTCGGTCAACTTGGTCTTCAGGAGCTGGCGCATGTGCAGAACCTCCTCATCAAACTCCTGGTTGCCCTCCTGATCTGGATTCTCAAGAGTAATCTTCTCATCAGAGAACAACATGAAGTGATAAATAAGAATCTTTGCAGCCTCTTTCAGTGCATCCTTTGGGTGAATGGAACCATCAGTCGTAACTTCAACAACCAATTTGTCATAGTCGGTCTTCTGTTCAACACGATATGGCTCAACGGCATATTTTACGTTACGAATTGGGGTGTAGATGGAATCGATTGGGAGTACGTTTACATCAGTGCAGTATTCACGATTTTCCTCAGCAGGAACGTAACCACGTCCCTTATTGATGGTCAAATCAATCTGCATAGAAGCCTTGGAGTCTAAATGACAAATCACCAAATCAGGGTTTAACACTTCAAATCCAGTCAGATACTTACCGATATCACCTGCTTTGAATTCGGTGGAATTCTCTACGGTGATACTAACTTTCTCATTCTCGAATTCTTCTACTACTTGCTTGAATCGAACTTGTTTGAGATTCAAGATGATGTTGGTAACATCTTCCTTTACACCTGGGACTGAAGAGAATTCGTGCTCAACACCAGCTATACGGATGGTGTTGATTGCGAAACCTTCCAGCGATGAAAGGAGGATGCGGCGAAGAGCGTTACCAATGGTAACACCAAAGCCAGGCTCAAGAGGACGGAATTCGAACTTGCCGAAATGGTCATTGGCCTCCAGCATCACTACTTTATCAGGTTTTTGAAATGCTAATATCGCCATTAATTTAATGAATTTTATTGTTTAGAGTACAACTCAACGATTAACTGCTCCTTAATATTCTCAGGGATGTCAGCACGGTCTGGACGATGAAGGAACTTACCGCACTTAGCGTTATCATCCCACTCAAGCCAAGGATACTTACTGTGGTTAAAGCCTGCCAATGCAGCCTCAATAACCTCAAGTGACTTAGCCTTCTCGCGAACGCCAACAACGTCACCAGCCTTTACCTGATATGAAGCAATATTTACGACATTACCGTTAACAACAATGTGCTTGTGGCTAACGAGCTGACGAGCAGCTGCACGAGTAGGAGCGATACCAAGACGGAACACTACATTATCCAGACGGCTCTCAAGGCTCTGAAGAAGAACCTCACCAGTAATACCCTCTGCCTTTGCAGCCTTATCGAACAGATTACGGAACTGACGCTCCAAAACGCCATAAGTGTATTTAGCCTTCTGCTTCTCTGCAAGCTGAGCACCATACTCAGATACCTTACGACGACGGTTGTTACCGTGCTGTCCAGGAGGGAAGTTTCTCTTAGCTAATACCTTATCTGCGCCGAAAATTGGCTCACCGAAACGGCGTGCAATTCGTGATTTTGGACCTATGTATCTTGCCATAATTAATATGAATTCTTTTAATTGTTATAAGATGTGATTATACACGACGACGCTTTGGAGGACGGCAGCCGTTGTGTGGCAATGGAGTAACGTCAACGATTTCAGTTACCTGAATACCTGCTGCGTTCACCGCACGGATTGCGCTCTCACGACCGTTACCTGGACCCTTAACGAATGCCTTAACCTTACGAAGACCGAGATCGAAAGCTACCTTAGAGCAATCCTCTGCTGCCATCTGAGCAGCATAAGGAGTATTCTTCTTTGATCCACGGAATCCCATCTTACCAGCCGAAGACCAAGAGATAACCTGACCCTCGTTGTTAGCCAAAGATACAATGATGTTATTGAATGAGCTGTGTACGTGGAGCTGTCCCAACGCATCAACTCTTACGTTTCTTTTCTTAGATGTTGCTGATTTCTTTGCCATAATTAATTTCCTCCTTAGAATTACTTAGTAGCCTTCTTCTTATTAGCAACAGTCTTCTTCTTTCCCTTACGGGTACGAGCATTGTTCTTAGTACTCTGACCGCGAACAGGAAGACCATTACGATGTCTAACACCACGATAGCAACCTATATCCATGAGGCGCTTGATGTTCATCTGGATCTCAGAACGGAGATCACCTTCAACTTTGAATTCAGCACCGATAATTTCACGGATCTTGGCTGCCTGGTCATCAGACCACTCGCTGACCTTCAGGTCACGGCTAATACCAGCCTTATCCAATATCTTTGCTGAACTACTTCGACCTATACCATAGATATAAGTCAATGCGATTTCGCCACGCTTATTCTGGGGCAAATCTACTCCAACAATTCTTATTGCCATTGTTTGATAATTAAATAATTAAATGTCATTTAACGCTAAAAAGCACGCAAAGGTAAGCATAAATTACGAGAAAACTCACCATTTACGTTTTTTTAACTTAACCCTGACGTGTCTTAAACTTAGGGTTTTTCTTGTTAATAACGAACAGACGACCCTTACGACGAACGATCTTGCAGTCAGCTGTACGCTTCTTTAATGATGCTCTTGTCTTCATATCTCTATGTTGTTTATTTGTATCTGAAAACGATTCGACCTTTAGTTAGATCGTATGGACTCATCTCAACCTTCACTTTATCACCAGGAAGAATCTTGATGTAGTGCATTCTCATTTTACCGGAAATATGAGCGGTGATGTCAACACCATTCTCTAATTCCACTCGGAACATTGCATTTGAAAGTGCTTCAAGAATTGTTCCATCCTGCTCTATTGCAGTTTGCTTTGCCATATACTAATTAAAAATTTTGTCCTTCTAAATGTTCAACTTCTTCAAAAGAAGATAAAATATCAGCCTTACCATCCCTAATCGCAATAGTATGTTCAAAATGGGCTGCCGGACGACAATCACGTGTAACGATACTCCAACGATCAGGTAATAAACCAATTTCTCGTTTACCCATAGTAACCATAGGTTCTATCGCAATACACATTCCAGCCTTAAGCAATACTCCACCTCCACGCTTACCATAATTGGGAACAGATGGCTCCTCATGCATATCACGTCCGATACCATGTCCTGTTAATTCACGAACAATACCATAACCTTGTGCTTGGCAATAATCCTGAATCACTTGACCTATATCACCTACATGATGACCTGCTTGTGCGACCTCAATACCCTTATAAAGGGATTCCTTCGTT
>CAUVDL010000098.1:0-5258 GCA_963550695.1 uncultured Prevotella sp.
CAATATATGAAATCTGCATTTCATCGAGGATGTCTACCAAATGACGATAAGAAGCCTGATCCGTTGGTTTAATAATGACAGTCATGGTTGAAACCTTTTTGCCATTAATCATACCAGTCTTTATTGCAGCTAACTCAGACTGATAAATACTATCTGGGTAAGCATTAGGATTAGCCTGCTTCTTACGATTCAGTTCCTTCACCGCAATATCCATATCCTGATATGGGATAGAAACTGGATCACCAGTTGAAGGGTCACCCACCTGCTTATGCTGAAGAACGTAACGAATACCAGTCTGAGTGTTACCCCAGTCAGCTGGCTTCAGCCAATTAGCGTTATCATACTCTGGTTTACCATTACCGTAGAAGATTTTATCTCCGTCAGCAATGTAAATCGTAATAGAGTGTGACTCCTTAGCCTCATTCTTCTGAGTGTCCTTCTGAGTCTTATCATTACTTGGCATCGTCAACTCCATAGTTGAAGGCTTGCTAAGTGAAGTACAAAGCATGAAGAAGGTAATCAGCAACATAAGCATATCCACCATCGGCGTAAAGTCTACGCGGACTGTCATCTTCTTCTGCTTGCCGCCTCCTTTTCCTGTATCCATCATTTCCATACTTTGATCTCCTTACTTATTAGCTGCCTGCGCAGCCTTTTTAGCGTCCAACTGTGTGATCATATAGTAATGGCTCTCATCCATATCTTGGAGTTCACTCATTACCTTCTTAACGGTACCATAAGGAGAATCAGCGTCTGACTTAATAGCAAGTCTAACCTTAGGGTTCACCTGGCGGGCTGCGTTAACCCACTGTTGGAACTCAGTCATCTCCTGTCCTTGGATACTATCGAGAGGAATACCCATCTTAGGGAGTTCTTTACCACGCTCAGCAGCTGGCTTTGATAAATAAGCAGCTAACTTATCGAGCGGAGTACCAAATGTAGACTCAGCAACAAAAGTTTTCTTCTGTGCAGGAGTCAATGTAATGCCCATATTATCTACGATTTGTCCCAACTCTTTGGTATTGTCGTAACTCATAAACACCTGGCCTTCGCCAGTAGGCTTTCCTGTAGGTCCTTTTTCAGGACTCACAAGAATTGTCAGAACACCGTTCTCAGGCACCTTAGTTTCAGACACAGAACCTGGAGTATTTACCTTCACTGGCTCGTTCTTTACGAACGTAGATGTCAGCATGAAGAAGGTAAGCAACAGGGTCATAACGTCTGACATAGGCGTCATGTCGATAAAGGTGTCACTCTTCTTAACTTTTACTTTACCCATAGCGATAAATTTTTAAAGGGTCAGCAAAAATTAAGCCTCGTCTGTGTGGTTTACTTCGTATGTCTGAGCGATAGAATAACCAACCTCGTCGAGGGCGAAAGTCAACTTGTCAACCTTGTTTGAATAGTAGTTATAAGATACTACTGCACACCAAGATGTTGCAATACCGAATGCGGTGTTAATCAACGCCTCAGAAATACCAGCAGAAAGTGCAGCTGAGTCAGCACCACCACCTGCAGCAAGAGCAGAGAACGACTTGATCATACCAGTTACAGTACCAAGAAGACCAGTAAGAGTACCAAGTGTTACGAGAGTAGCAATGATAGGGAGGTTCATTGTCAGAGTTGGCATCTCGAGCTGAGTAGCCTCCTCGTGAGCCTGCTGAATCTTAGCTACCTTCTGAGCCTTCTTAAGGTTTACATTAGCACCAGTCTCCATATCCTTGTAAGCATTCAAAGAAGCCTTAACAACGTTTGCAACAGAACCCTTCTGCTGATCGCAGAGCTGGTTAGCCTTAGCAAGGTCATTTGCGTTAAGAGCACTCTTAATGTTTGCAACGAACTTTGGAAGGGCACCCTTACCGAAAGCAGTCTTCAAAGCCATCCAACGCTCGATAGACATAGCGAGCACTGTCAACAAGAGAGTGTGGATAACAGGAACGACTACGCCACCCTTAAAGATAGTACCCCAAACGTCTGCAGGGTTCTCACGTACTGCTCCATCCTGGAAGTGCATTGGATTAGCGAACCATGTGTAGAACAATGTGAACGCAACGACAGCGCAAACGACGATAATCCAGAATGCACCTCTAACTCCTGTGAAGCCCTCAGACTTTTTCTGTGGGGCTGGTTTTTGTTGTGTAGTTGCCATAATTTGATAAAATTTTAATTTTTAGGTTATTAATGAATTAATTTGTTAATATCTTTCTGATTTTTAAGCATTTGTATATTACCGCCACAGTAAAAGGGGGGTTCAACACTGCTTCTTATCTCCGCAAAGATAGTAATTAAAAGAAAACTACAAACACGATTAATAACATTTAACAGTTAAAAATGTACTGTTTCCACCTCTTTTTTATTACTATCTACTCTTACAGACTCTATTTTAATTTTGAAAGTACATCTTTGATACGACGGAGTGCTTCTTTTATATTTTCGTCACTTGTTGCGTAACTCATTCGGAAGCAGTCTGGAGCACCGAAGGCATCACCACCCACTGTTGCAACGCATCCTTCTTCAAGAATATACATAGCAAGGTCGGATGAGTTGTTAATCACACGCTTGCCATCTGTCTTACCAAAGAAGCTGGAACATTTTGGGAACAGATAGAATGCACCTTGCGGCACATTCACCTCAAGTCCAGGAATTTCCTTTGCCAAGCTAACAATCAGATCACGACGACGACGGAATGTCTCACGATACTCTGCTACACAAGCCTGATCCTCCTCGTATGCCGCAACAGCAGCCATCTGACTAACGCTACATGTACCTGATGTATATTGTCCTTGCAACTTATTGAGACCTTTTACGATCCACTCTGGTGCTGCTACCCAACCAATTCTCCAGCCAGTCATAGCATAAGCCTTACTCACTCCATTACAAAGAATCGTGCGTTCTTTCATTCCAGGACAAGATGCGATACTACAATGGCCACCTATATAATTAATGTGTTCGTAAATCTCATCTGAAAGAACAAACACGTCTTCATGTGCCAAGACAACCTTTGCCAAAGCCTCCAACTCCTCTGCAGTATAGACACTACCAGTAGGATTGCTTGGAGAGCAAAGAATTATCATCTTTGTCTTTGGCGTAATCGCCTCTTCCAACTGCTCAGCAGTAATCTTGAAGTCCTGCTCAATTCCAGCAGAAACAACAACAGGAACACCACCTGCAAGTTTAACCATCTGCGGATAGCTCACCCAATAAGGTGCAGGAATAATCACCTCATCACCCGGATTCACCAAAGCCAACACAGCATTGCAAACACCCTGTTTACCACCTGTACCAACTATAATCTCAGAAGTAGCATAGTCAAGATTGTTTTCATCTTTCAGCTTCTTTGAGATAGCCGCTCTCAAAGCAGGATAACCAGGAACAGGAGAATACTTTGAGAAGTTATCATCAATGGCCTTTTTGCCTGCCTCCTTAACATGATTAGGAGTCATGAAGTCTGGTTCACCCACACTCATGTTGATAACATCAATTCCCTGCGCTTTCATTTCACTACTCTTCTGCGACATTGCTAATGTCTCAGAAGGTGCCAATCGATTTAAACGATCTGATAGTTGTGCCATTTCGAACTTTATCTCTCTTTTTAAATAATATCAAGTACAAAAGTACGCAAATTCATTTTGATAACGCAATTTTTCTTTCTTTATTTTATCTAAATAACATTTTTACTGCCGATTTGACAGTTTAAATTAAAGAATTATATAATAAATGCAGTCTTTATGAACAAAACGATACAAGCTATAATTATACTCATTCATTTATCTTCATATCGAATAATATTCACGAAAGACTAAAAGTAAGCCTCTGTCATCGACTCTTTTGTTCAGTACATACCGTCCGCATAATGTGTGCTGAGCCTCCGCACAACTGGTGCTAAGCCTTCGCACCATCCGTGTTTAGCTATTTCACAATTTTAGCAAACCTATATATCCAATCATAGAAAGCATATTCTATAATGCAAAAGAGTATGATAAGGGTGTTTTTGAAGTCTACACACAAAGAATCCCACCACAGAGAAACAAGTCATTTCTCTATAATGGGATTCATTATAAGACTTATTAGAAAGCCTTCCTATTACTATTTTGCTTACAAATGCAAGTCGTGCCCCATACGATCACGCTTAGTTTTCAGATAGCGATAGTCAAACTTGTTTGGAGTAATCTCAATAGGTACATTCTCCTCAATCTCCAAGCCATAAGCTTCAAGACCTACTCGCTTTGTAGGATTGTTTGTTATCAAACGCATCTTATGAACACCAAGATGACGCAACATCTGTGCTCCACAACCATAATCGCGTTCGTCTGGTCGGAAACCAAGATGAAGGTTAGCCTCAACAGTATCAAGCCCCTGATCCTGCAACTTGTAGGCTGCTATCTTATTCATCAAACCGATACCACGACCTTCCTGCTGCATATAAATGATAACTCCCTTGCCCTCTTTCTCAATCATCTCCATTGCCTTATGAAGCTGTTCGCCACAATCACAACGCTGGCTACCAAGAATATCGCCCGTTGCACATGATGAGTGCACACGCACAAGTACAGGTTCGTTTTCTTTCCATGTACCCTTGATAAGTGCCATGTGCTCCAAGCCATTTGCTTGACGGAATGGAATCAAGTGAAACATACCATATTGTGTAGGGAGCTCTACTTCCTCACCAACAACAATACTTGTTTCGTTCTTCAGACGATAGGCGATAATGTCTTTGATACTAATAATCTTCATACCCCATTCCTTTGCACGCTTCTGCAAATCAGGCATACGAGCCATCGTACCATCTTCATTCATAATCTCCATTAACACGCCAGCAGGGAAACAGCCTGCAAGTTTACAAAGATCGACAGCAGCCTCTGTATGACCCGAACGACGCAAAACTCCATTATCCTGAGCATAAAGAGGATTGACATGACCTGGACGTCCAAAAGTCTGAGGAGTAGAGTTAGGGTCAGCCAACGCCTTAATTGTTTCTGCACGGTCGTGTGTAGACACACCTGTTGAACAGCCTTCTAACTTATCAACCGTAACAGTGAATGGAGTTCCCAATACTGACGTATTATCAGAAACCTGATGAGGCAAATCCAATTCTTCTGCACGTGAGAGCGTAATAGGTACACATAGTACACCTCGTGCATTCTTCAACATGAAGTTAACCTTCTCTGGCGTAATCATCTCAGCCGCCATAATAAGGTCACCCTCATTCTCTCGGTCTTCATCATCTACTACGATAACGAACTTTCCTTCCCGAAAGT
>CAUVDL010000099.1:0-5247 GCA_963550695.1 uncultured Prevotella sp.
CGTTTGATAAGTCTAATTTCTACCTGATTCTCAATCAGTCAGTGGGCAATGGTTCGTGGGCGAAAAATGCAGATGTGAATCATACCTATGAGATGCGTGTCGATTGGATACGTGTCTATCAAAAGGAGAAGCATATCCCTATGAGTATTAGCGTTCCTATGACAAGAATTCAGGAAAGTACTGAAAGTAATGAAATCTATTCGTTGCAGGGTGCTAAGGTAGGGACAGATGCGAATGAATTGCCTAAGGGAATCTATGTTGCTAACGGCAGAAAGTTTGTCAAATAAACATGACTACTTAGGTGGTCAATTAATAAAATACAGAAACGATTTACTAACATAAACAAGAAATAATCTATGGAAGAACAAATCGAAGTGAAAGAACTCGATAGTGTTGTAGTACACTTTTCTGGTGACTCAGGTGATGGTATGCAGCTTGCGGGTAACATTTTCACCACTGTCTCGGCTTCTGTCGGCAATGGTGTGTCTACTTTCCCAGACTATCCAGCTGATATCCGTGCCCCGCAAGGCTCCTTGACAGGTGTGAGTGGATTCCAGGTTCATATTGGTGCGAGCAAGGTTTATACTCCTGGTGACCGCTGTGACGTTCTTGTAGCAATGAATGCTGCTGCGTTGAAGATGCAGTATAAACATTGCAAGCCTAACAGTACAATCATTATCGACACTGATTCATTCGGACAGCGTGACCTTCAGAAGGCTGAGTTCCGCAGTGATGACTATTTAGGCGAGATGGGTATTGACCCTGATCGTGTAGTAGCTTGTCCGATAACAAAGATGGTGAAGGACTGTTTGGCTGATACTGGCATGGACAACAAAGCCATGCTGAAGTGCCGTAATATGTTTGCTTTAGGTCTTGTTTGCTGGCTTTTCAACCGCGATTTAGACTTGGTAAACAACTACCTTGAGACAAAGTTTAAGAAGAAACCAGCCATTGCAGAGGCGAATATAAAGGTGGTGCGTGCGGGATATGACTATGGTCATAACGTACATGCTTCTGTTCCTAACACCTATCGCATTGAATCTACGGTGAAAGAGCCTGGTCGTTATATGGATATCACGGGTAATAAGGCTACTGCTTATGGTCTGATGGCAGCGGCTGAACGTGCTGGCTTGCGTCTTTTCTTAGGTTCTTATCCTATCACTCCAGCAACTGATATCTTGCATGAGTTGGCTAAGCATAAGTCAATGGGTGTAACAACCGTACAGTGTGAGGATGAGATTGCAGGTTGTGCATCGGCTATTGGCGCTGCTTTCGCTGGTGCCTTAGCTGCCACTTCGACCTCTGGTCCGGGTATATGTTTGAAGAGTGAGGCAATGAACCTTGCACTTATTGACGAGCTTCCATTGGTGATTATCGACGTACAGCGTGGTGGCCCATCAACGGGTATGCCTACGAAGAGTGAGCAGACCGACCTCTTGCAGGTGCTTTACGGCCGTAATGGTGAGAGTCCAATGCCTGTTATTGCAGCTACAAGTCCTACTGATTGCTTCGATGCAGCCTATAACGCTTGTAAGATTGCATTGGAACATATGACGCCAGTTGTGCTCCTTACCGATGCATTCATTGCTAATGGTTCTTCTGCTTGGAAACTTCCAAACATTGAAGATTTGCCTGAAATCCATCCACACTTCGTTACAGAAGACCAGAAGTATAAGTACACTCCATACAAACGTGACCCTAAGACATTGGCACGTTACTGGGCTATTCCTGGTATGGAAGGCTATACACATATCCTTGGTGGATTGGAGAAAGACGGCGAAACAGGTGCTATTTCAACCGATCCAGAGAACCATGACAAGATGGACCACCTTCGTTGGAACAAGGTAGCACGTATTTCTGTACCTGATTTGGTTGTTCAAGGTGACGAAGAAGATGCTGATTTACTCATTGTAGGCTTTGGTAGTACTTACGGTCATCTCTATTCTGCAATGAAAGAATTGCGTAATAAGGGGCATAAGGTTGCTTTAGCACAGTTCAAATATTTGAATCCATTGCCAAAGAATACAGCAGAAGTGCTTGCTCGATACAAGAAGGTTGTGGTTGCTGAACAAAACCTTGGACAGCTTGCAGCTCTCTTACGCATTCGTATCAATCACTTCGCTCCTTATCAGTACAACCAAGTTAAGGGTCAACCTTTTGTTGTTACAGAGTTGGTTACAACCTTTGAAAAGCTCCTTAAAGCTCCATTACCAAAGGAAGAAACTGGTACTTTCTATACGAAGATACTTGAATAAGGGAGTTGACGAGTTGACAAGTTGACGAGTTGACGAGTTGCTTGCGACGTTGGGAAGTTTACAAGTAGACGAGTTAACGAGTTGATAGGTTGCTTGTTAATAAACCAAAGTGAATAGAAGTAATCATAATTATGAATTATGAACTTTGAATTCTGAATTAGAAGTAGTCATAATTATGGATTATAAATTCTGAATTGTGAATTAAATAAAAAAGTCATGAATCAATATACAGCACAAGATTTTAAGAAGGGACAACCACGTTGGTGTCCTGGCTGTGGCGACCATTTCTTCCTTGCCAGTTTGCAGAAAGCGATGGCAGAGTTAGGTGTTCCACCTTATGAAACAGCCGTTATCAGTGGTATCGGGTGCTCAAGCCGATTACCATATTATGCTAATACCTACGCTATGCAGACTATTCACGGTCGTGCAGCAGCAATTTCCACTGGTGCGAAGGTGACCAATCCAAACCTTACCATTTGGCAGGTTTCTGGCGATGGTGACGCACTTGCTATCGGTGGTAACCACTTCATCCATGCGATGCGTCGTAATGTGGACTTGAATATGATTCTTCTGAACAACCGTATCTACGGTCTTACGAAGGGACAGTATTCACCAACCAGTCCACGTGGCTTCGTTTCTAAGTCAAGTCCTTACGGAACAACAGAAGACCCATTCCACCCAGCAGAACTCTGTTTCGGTGCTCGTGGCAACTTCTTCGCACGTAGTGTTGCCAGTGATAACACTGAAACAATCGCTATCCTTAAGGCTGCTTATCAGCATAAGGGAGCTGCCGTTTGCGAGATTTTACAGAACTGTGTTATCTTCAACGATGGCTGTCATACTTCTGTTTATACCTCGCAAGGTCGTAAGGAGAATGCTATCTACGTCAGACATGGTGAGCCATTAATCTTCGGTGCAGACAATAAGTTTGGACTTGTACAGGAAGGTTTCGGCTTGAAGGTAGTTAAAATCGGTGAGAATGGTATTACTCGCGATGATATCCTCGTACATGATGCCCACTGTCAAGACAATACCTTGCAGTTGAAACTCGCCATGATGAGCAATGAGGACGGCTTCCCTGTAGCCCTCGGAGTTATCCGTGATGTTGAAGCACCTACCTATGATGCTGCTGTCAACCAGCAGATAGAGGAGGTGAAGGCACAGAAGCATTACCATACCTTTATGGAGATGCTCGAGACCAACGATATTTGGGAGGTTACGGAATAAGAATTTAAGACAAAATATACTTGCTTAGAAAGAGGAAAAGATGTATCTTTGTGGACAACCAACCATTTAAGACATCATGAGTAGACTAACCTCATTTCTACATAGCAGGTGTACGATACAGACAAATGCCACTTCCTGGCGCACGAGTGTTGCGCTGGGAGTTGGCATTTTCTTGTTTCTTTACCTCCTACAGCCGTTTGGGATTAGCCAGTATCGGGGTAGTATCTTTTTGATGTGTCTTGGTTTTTGTCTTATGACCATCTTCGTTCAGTGGTTTTGTGCCTTTCTTTTCTTCAAAAGACCATCGCGAAAAGATGTCCCAATCACCAATGGTTATATCATCCTTTATAGTGTAGCTATCGAGTTTGCGATGGCTATCTCTATGACGCTCTATGCAGCTTTCTTCTTCCAAATGCCATTAACATGGCAGCTGTTCAGTACATTCTTTTATTGGACTTTCCTTGTGTGGATAATCGTTACGGCTATTTTTACGTTGGTAAACTATAACCGTATGTTGAATAGTAGGTTGGAAGAAATGATAAAGAAGACCTCTGATGAACAGGAAGGTATTCTTATCACGCTGCACGACCAGAACCTGCGGGGAACCGACCTTACCTTACCTATCAACAATCTACTCTATATCGAAGCTCGAAAAAACAATGTCTGCGTATGTTATCTAAAAGAAGGTAAGATACAAAAAACCGAACTTCGTTCTACGTTGACAGCCTTGAAAGATGACCTTCCTTACGATAATATCTTTCAGTGTCACCGTTCTTTCCTTGTGAATATCAATAACATCTCTTCTGCAAAAGGTAACTCCAACGGCTATCAGCTGCGCCTTTTAGGTTGTGAAGATATCATCCCAGTCTCTCGCACCTTTGTTCCCGGCCTTCGCCACTTCGTTGGTTAATCTCTATCCATTAGCATGTTTTTCTATTTTTTTATGAACAGCTTATTCCCTTATCAATATATGTTTGTAAACTATTTTCATGCACCTCAAAATCGATTCATGCTCTTTTGGGTTCGAAAAGACGCCTAATTGACTTGCAAAAGATGCCCTTTTGAAGGCTAACTAACGCCCTTTTGAAGTCCAATTAAGCACCTTTTCTTCTACTACTTTATAACCAATTGATTTCCTGTTGATTACAAACCTACTTTTTATCCGTATTTTTGGCCTTATTTATAGCAGCTTTGTTTGAAAATATGTAATGATTTTTCAAGTATCTATCTGTGTTTTTGAAGTATTAAGATGAAAAGGTTTTCAGTGATGGAGAATAATAATAGAATAGGTAGTTGATAGTCTTGACTATAAAAATGAAGTTTCTCTTAAAGTTTTTAGCCTACTTTGAGAGACTCCTTTTAATAAAAATTAGCGGTCTTTTTTCATTCTCACAAGCTCAATTGCTTCTTTCCCACTGATATGTTCAATGGTAAATTCAATCATAACAAGATGTGAGAAATCTTTCTTTATCTCGTGTTTCAGCCCCTCTTCGTCACCAGGATTGTACCGCCTTCCCAATTTACAGAGAGCTTCCATCTTCTCTGTTTCATCTTCTATTAAGCGGACTTTTCCAAAGCATATAACACTTCTAAAATAGGTAGTGAACTCTTTGGGCTTCACTTCGTTTCGATCGATTACCGTAAACGAAGCCTTATTACTATTGTGAATAGCGTCCAGTTTATGTCCTTTTAATGCAGAATGGAAGTATAGTTTACGTCCCACAAGTACAGGAGTGATGGGCACACCATAGGGATAGCCGTCATC
>CAUVDL010000100.1:0-5211 GCA_963550695.1 uncultured Prevotella sp.
CATTATCATGACCAACAACTACGGCACGGTGAGGATCACAGAGGATTATCTGTGCCCCCATATCAATGAGTTTATCAACAAAGAACAGACGGCTCTCAAACATTTTCTGATGGAAGAGTACACTACCCTGTGCCTGCGTAGCAACAACGAGCAACACAGAGATAAGATCTGGTGTTAATCCAGGCCATGGAGCATCACTGATAGTCATAATAGTTCCATCAATGAAAGAGTCTATCACATAGTGGTCCTGACGTGGAATAAGGAGGTCATCACCATCTTCAATAATCTGTACACCGAGTCGACGGAAGGTATCAAGAATCAATCCCAAGTTAGGAACTGACACATCCTTAATACGAACACCATCACCAATCATTGCAGCAATACCAATGAAAGAGCCAACCTCAATCATGTCAGGCAGGATTCTATGGTCAGCAGCATGCAATTCTTTCACACCCTCAATCGTTATCAAGTTGCTGGCAATACCGCTGATCTTAGCACCCATTGCATTGAGCATCTTGCATAGTTGCTGGATATAAGGCTCACAAGCAGCGTTGTATATCGTGGTTGTTCCCTCAGCTAACACTGCTGCCATGATAATATTGGCAGTACCCGTAACAGAAGCTTCATCTAATAGCATATAAGTACCAACAAGCTTATCAGCCTGTATCTCATATACGTCACGGTCTTCAACACGCCCAAAGTGTGCACCAAGATTCTTGAATCCAAGGAAGTGGGTATCTAAACGACGACGACCAATCTTGTCACCACCTGGCTTAGCTATCGTAGCCTTACCAAAACGGCCCAACAATGGACCAATCATCAAGACACTTCCACGCAGAGAAGAGCACTTCTTCACAAAGTCGCTACTCTCTAAATAATCGAGGTTTACCTCGTCTGCTTGGAAAGAGAACTCATTAGGGGCAAGCTTCTTCACCTTCACCCCAATATCCTGTAAGAGCTTGATGAGATTGTTCACATCGAGGATATCAGGTACATTACGTATGATAACTTCTTCAGATGTCAATAGGGTTGCGCAAATCACCTCCAAGGCTTCATTCTTTGCACCTTGTGGAGCAATCGTGCCACTCAGCCGATGTCCACCTTCTATGATAAAGGATTCCATGTGTCGTTATTTTACTTTTTCTTCTTATTACGAGGCTGAGCAAACTCTCTCGCATTAATTTTCTCAAACTTGAATGTATCAAGATCTAACTGAATCTTACCGTCTGTAAAGCGGGCAAGGTCAGATGCTATCTTCTCATCATCAGAAGTACCATGTCCCCACTGCATCAGACTACGCTTCATCTGATTAGCTACTGAACGCACGAAAGCATCCCGACGGCCACCTGGTTCCATTGTCTTCAGATCTTCAAAAGCTTCAAACAACAGTTTTCCATAGTGCCTTACAGGGATATTCGACATAGGATAAGTCATTGGCTCTGGCTTAGTTGCAATCTTCAAAGCCTCTGACACATCACAAGGATAGTCAATATCCAACTCAAAGTTTGCCATCAATGCTAAATGATCCCAGAGCTTTTCCATGTGATCAAAGTTACCACGGTTCTGGGCATTCATCCTATCCATAATGGAAATGATGGTTTCTGCACATCGCTGACGCTCTTCCTTTGTAGGGAGCCCAATGGCATAATCCACCATGTTTTGTATCTCTCGCCCATACTGTGGCAGTATGAGTCGCTCTCGCTGTGTATTATAATCTAATCCTTCTATATTCATTGAATGATGAATGTTACATTTTAAGTGATAATGGCAAGCCGCTTTCTAAAGCCTAATTTACAGCAATGGCTTTGCCTGCTTAGCAACGAAGTCCTTGAGATAGAATGGAACGAAGTAAGCTACATCCTCAAACTTCTCTTGTGCAATACGTTTCTCTGCCAATGGGAACATATTCTTAGCCAAAGCATCAATACCTTTGATTAAGTGTGCATTAGGATGATTGATAGTCTCCATACATTTTTCTGCACCATTACCAAAGAAGTAAACAGAACCACGTTCAAGGTATTCCTTGTAGGTATTCTCGTCTACTACATCTGCCTGAATACCACGAACCTCTTTCAAGGCACGGTCATATACGGCAGAATAAACCTCCATACGGCGCGCATCAATCATCGGAACGAGAAGTGCATTCTCCTCTATTTCTTCATGATGAAGCAATACTGGCACTGCCAACAACTCTAACGTAGGTACTGCCAACATCTTTACACCACGTCCATAGCAGATTCCCTTTGCCATAGACACACCAACACGCAGACCAGTATATGAACCCGGACCACTACTAACTGCCACTGCATCGAGTGGCAAGCCATTATCATCTATAAAGGCAAGTGCCTCATCTACAAATGTTCCTAACTTTTCTCTATGCTTAGGATCGAGCGTATCTTGCTTATCGAAAATACAAGTTCCATCCTGACTTACTGCAACAGAGCACACATTTGTACTCGTATCAATATTTAATATACAAGACATAAAAATCAATTATGTTCTAAATAACTTGCAAATATACTCTTTTTATTCCACATTTTTTGTACATTTGCAAAAAATTAACGCGAAAAGCTCATGATACTATCAATGACAGGCTATGGCAAAGCTGTTGTAGCCTACAAGGAAAAGAAAATCAATGTTGAGGTGAAATCACTTAATAGTAAGTCACTCGACCTCTCAGCACGCATCGCACCCCTCTACAGAGAAAAGGAAATGGAAATCCGTCGTCTCCTTGCACAGAAGCTGGAACGTGGTAAAGTTGACTTCTCCTTATGGGTTGAAAAGGAGTCAACTGTTGACGCTACTCCTATCAACGCTGCTCTGGTAGAGAATTATTATAAACAGATCAAGGCAATATCTGAGTCTACTGGCATCCCAGAACCAGAGGATTGGTTTACAACACTTCTCCGCCTACCTGACGTAACAACAAAAACTGAAGTTGAGGTTTTGGATGACGAAGAATGGGAAATAGCACAGCAAGCTATCAACGAGGCTATTGATAAACTGACCGATTTCCGAAAACAGGAAGGTGCTGCTTTGCAAAAGAAGTTTACTGAGAAGATTGATAATATCGCTAACCTTTTGAAGAGCATCGAACCTTTTGAAAAGAGCCGTGTACCAAAGATTAGAGAAAAGATTATCGATGGCCTCAAACAGATTTCTGAGGTAGACTACGACAAGAACCGTCTTGAACAAGAACTGATTTACTACATCGAGAAACTCGACATCAACGAGGAAAAGCAGCGACTAACAAACCACCTCAAATACTTCCAAGAGACAATGAAAGAGAGTGGTCATGGCGTCGGCAAAAAGCTCGGTTTCATCGCACAAGAAATGGGTCGTGAAATCAACACAACGGGCTCTAAGAGCAATCAGGCAGAGATGCAGAACATCGTTGTTAAGATGAAGGACGAACTGGAGCAGATTAAGGAACAGGTTTTGAATGCGTTGTAAACGCAGGTTAACCAGCCTTTTTAAAGTGACTGATAATGCTGTAATAAGCTACATTACACTAATTTGAAACAACATTATCAGTCACTTCTATCAAATTTTCTTCACGAAAAAAATTATTTATTTTCACGAAGAAAAATATTTATTATCATGAAAGAAAATATTTTCTTTCATGATAATAATTTGAAATTAAGACATTGTACCGTTTGAAAAGTTCATTTATAACTGTACAAAAGGGCTTCTCTAACAACATAAAATCATATAGTTCAAAACACTCACATTATCCTATACTCACCCAATATGGTAACAACAAAAAACACAACATCAAGTATTCAAGATTCTGCCTGCGGCAGATTACTCATCCTCTCTGCTCCTTCTGGTGCTGGTAAAAGCACCATCGTACAGTGGTTGATGAAGGAACATCCAGAATTAAAGTTAGCTTTCTCAATCAGTTGTACTACTCGTGCACCACGTGGTACAGAGCAGAATGGTGTGGAATATATCTTCCTCTCACCAGAAGAGTTCAAAGAGAAGATTCATAATGGAGAGTTTTTAGAGTTTGAGGAGGTTTATGAGAATCGCTTCTATGGTACATTGAAATCACAAGTAGAAAACCAGGTAAAAGCTGGTCAGAACGTAGTCTTTGATGTAGACGTTAAGGGCGGATGTAATATTAAGAAATTCTATGGTGAACGTGCTTTGAGCTTATTTATTCAACCTCCATCTGTAGAAGAGCTCCGTCGTCGCCTTGTTGGCCGTCAGACTGATAGTGCTGAAGCCATCGAGAACCGTCTTGCTAAAGCGTCCTACGAGCTTACCTTTGCTAAGAATTTCGATAGAGTCATTGTCAATGACGACCTTGAAAAGGCAAAACAAGAGACATACGAGATTGTAAAAACCTTTTTAGAAGGATAAGAAACTTCCCTCAGTTCTCCAAAGAGATAGACCTTAATGGGAAGACTAAGAGGAAGAATATCTTTATCATAAAGTTTAGAATTTCGGACATAACAGTTGCCTCTATGTTAATTCAAGTGATTAGTTCCACAACAACCTCTCTATGAAACCATCAACTAACTTTATTCCGTCAAGCTCTCACGCCCCTTCGGAGGAGTCGGGAGAGATTTCCATTGGTATTTTTGGAGGCTCCTTCAATCCTATTCATAACGGCCATATTGCGTTAGCTGAGGCTTTTCTTAAGAAGAAGAAATTAGACGAGGTATGGTTCATGGTGTCTCCTCTGAACCCTTTCAAAGTTAATCAACAACTCTTAGCCGACCACCTTCGATTGGAATTAGTGCGTAAAGCAACAGCTAACAATCCTCATTTCAAGGCATCGGACTACGAGTTTCATCTTCCGAAACCTTCTTACACATGGAACACTCTACAGCATCTTAGTAACGACTACCCCACTCATCGCTTCACTCTTCTCATTGGTGGCGACAATTGGGAGGCCTTCGATCGATGGTATCATGCAGAGGATATCCTCGCCCACTACCCTATCGTGGTATATCCACGACACAATCAAAGACTCTCAGAGACCTCACTGCCCCATGGAGTCACTTTCCTTCAAACACCTTTTATTGATATCAGTAGTACCGACATACGCCAACGAGTACGACAAGGAAAGACTATTGACAGTCTGGTACCTCAAGCTATCATCTCTGATGTTCAGCATCTATACCAAGCTGTTTCACAAGAATAATTTATAATAGTAGATTATCTATAGTAATACAGATAGGTAAACAATAGACTAATAATAGG
>CAUVDL010000101.1:0-5128 GCA_963550695.1 uncultured Prevotella sp.
GATAAAGCGAACGTCCCCACATCACAGCCTTACCAATACTACTAAAAGAATTATCAATAATCGTAATATCCGATGCCTCCTTAGCAACAGAAGTACCATCACCCATAGAAAGTCCCACGTGTGCGGCTTGTAATGCAGGCGCATCGTTCGTTCCATCACCCGTAACGGCAACAACCTCATTGCAACGCTGCAACGATTCAACAAGACGTTTCTTATCCAACGGACGAGCACGAGAGATAATCTTCAAATCCTTTACACGTTTATCCAATTCATCATCAGAAAGAGCAGCGAATTCAGGACCGGTAATAATATTCTTATCACCATCATGACATGTCCACAACCCAATCTGTCTACCAATCTCCTTAGCCGTCCTTGAGGTATCACCTGTGACAATCTTCACATCAATACCCGCCTTCATACATTCACGAACAGCCTCAGGCACATCACTTCTCACAGGGTCACTGATAGCAACAATACCCTGAAAAGTCAGATTATCTGCAACAACATGTCCATCCTTAAATACTTCCGTCTTACCATCTAAAATCTGGTAAGCAAAGCCCAGAGTTCGCATAGCCTGCTCTTGATAGTCTTCCAACTGACGTTCAATCTCCTCTTTCGGCACATTGCAGTCCGTCTGTTTACAAAGACCATAAACAATCTCAGGCGCACCCTTCACATAGAGAATCTGCTTATCCTCCATCAAAGCAGAGTTGACAAGCACTGCCATATATTTACGTTCCGTAGTAAAAGGGAGTTCATCAATCACCTGCACAGCCTCTCTCAATTCCTGATATGAAACCTGATTATCATTCAACCAAAGCAGTAATGCACCTTCTGTAGGGTTGCCCAAAACTTTAAGATTACTTGCATCCGTATAATCTATTGAGGCAGTAGAATTGACAGCTATCCCCTCTTTCAACAAACGAGAAGCAAGACCATCATCTAATATTTGGTTACTTAAAGCATAGAATTGAGTTTGATAAATACGCATCTGATTCTGTGTCAGCGTACCCGTCTTATCCGTACAGATAACCGTTGTAGCCCCCATTGTCTCACAAGCATGCATCTTACGTACAAGATTATTTGTCTTCATCATTCGGCGCATACTGTAAGCCAAGCTCAATGTCACTGCCATAGGAAGACCTTCTGGCACCGCAACAACAATCAATGTTACAGCAATCATCAGTGTATTCAATGCATGAGCAAGTAAACCAGCCATACTTTTATCGGGCATAAGACAATCGTGGAAAACTATCACACACGCCATCAGAATACAGAAATAAGCCACTGTAATAATCGTATTAAAATACCACTTCCAGCGGTCAAACTTTCTAATAACAAGCCAAAAGAAGATAATAGTAGGAACAGACAATGACCATACAATAGGATTCCAATGGAAAAACACCATTAACCTACCGACAATGATGAGCCCTGCAAAGACGTAACTTAGTTTAGTAATAAGTACACTTAGTCCACCAAGCTGTTCACTAAGAGGAGTTTTTACACTATCATCAATTTGTGCAGCTTCAAACACCTTGCCATTTTCGGTCCTATCGCCAACAGCCTCAACTTGAAAGATACCATGCCCCTCCATTACCTTTGTACCACGTAACACCTGGTTCGTAGCGTAGGAAGCATCCTTATCAAACTCCTCTTCTTTCGTAGATTTATAAGCAGGTACACTCTCTCCATTCAGCGTAGACTCATCAACATGAAGCGAAATAGCCTCCAACAACCTACCGTCAGCAGGTATCTCAGCACCCGTATTGATAATAACAATATCCCCGACTACAATATCTTTTTTAGCAACCGTTGTTGTATTTCCGTTTCTAATAACCTCAACCTCCTCCTCATCATTCACCTGATTGAGAATAGAAAACTCTTTATCCGCTTTTAATTCAAAAAAGAATGCAATCCCCGTAGCCAAAAGGATAGCAATAAAAATACCGACTGGCTCAAAGAAAACGGCAGCACCATCTTCATTATGAAGCCCCCAATATTCCCAAAAAGAAATACAGATAGAGAGAAAACCTGCGATAAGCAGAACAATAATCAGTGGGTCTTCAAACTTTTCTAAGAACTGTTTCCATAGTGGGTCCTTCTCTCGAGGCGTTAATACATTAGCCCCATATTGCTCACGATTCTTCAACACCTCTGTGTCGGTCAATCCTTCATAATGTTTCTTTTGCTTCATAATAATTTAGCAAGTTTATTTAGATGGAATTAATCCTTATCCTACAATTAATAAGCAGATAGCAGTTCTTAGCACTAATTCCTAATCCTTTCATAACTTTATCAACTTTGATATATCTGTTTGCAAAGTTACAAATAATCTGAATATAATCCGCATTTCTGTAACATTACAAGTCATAAGTTCATGTATTTCTTAATAAATCTCAGAGATCATCAGTACTAAACGATGTTCACTCTCCTATTCCTGTCATACCATTTTAGTATAATTGTTGTCCCAATACATAATGTTTTTATCGAAATCATGGCAAAGATAACAAATTATAAGGAAGAATGGAAAAAATAAAAGGAGGAAATATTAATCAGACGAAACATCATATCAACACAAACAGCAAATTATCATTATTTAACTTTATTAGGTCACATTTGTTATCTTACTATTTCCCAAGAACACAGTACCTTTGCATTAGAAAAATAATAAAATCAGTAACAAAGTTATGGCAAATAAGATGAAAGACTTTCTCCCAGCAATCGAGATGGAGAAAATGCAGGCAATGCTTGAGCTTGAAGAAAAGTACGAAACAGGACAGCTCTCATTAGAAGAGGCACGCGAAGTGATGAAAACAAAGATTGGAAAGATTCGCCCTTATCATCTTGCTTTCATCGAACAAAATATGAAGTCGCTTGTAGAAGATGAGTGTATCCGTGCCGACATGCGCAAGATTATTGAACTCGTGGAAGGGTTCATGGATTATAGCCGTCCTGATGTACCAGAGGATCACCCACTCTCACATTATTATAAAGAGAATGACGAGATGCGAAGACTGCTCCTTGCTGTGGAGGATCTTGTACAATATCCTGTCATTAAGAACCAGTGGTTAGAACTCTACGACCAGATTCGTCAGTATCCTATCCACTACCAGCGTAAGCAGAATCAGCTCTACCCACTTTTGGAAAAGAAGGGGTTTGACCGTCCAACCACAACAATGTGGAACTTTGACGACATCGTTCGTGATGAAATAAAGGATTCACTCCGACTCTTAGAGGCTGGCGACGAGGAAGCTTTCATTGCTAAACAAAATGAGCTTATCGCTCATGCACGCGACTTGATGGAAAAGGAGGAGACTATCCTCTACCCTACTTCCTACGCCCTTATTTCTGCTGAGGAGTTTGAGGATATGAAGTCGGGCGACCAAGAGATTGGTTTTGCCTTCTTCAAAGTGGAGACTCCATCAACACCCAACACCCAACACTCAACACCTCAAAAGAGCTTTGCAGAAGACCTCCAAGCATTGCTCAGCAAATATGGCTATTCTGCAGGACCACAGCAGGAGTTGGATGTGGCAACAGGTAAGTTGACCTTAGAGCAGATTAACCTTATTTATAAGCATCTGCCAGTAGACATCTCTTTCGTAGACGAAAACGAGTTGGTAAAGTTCTATTCAGATACCGACCATCGTATCTTCCCAAGATCAAAGAATGTCATCGGCAGACAGGTGTCTAACTGCCACCCACGTAAGAGTGTACACATCGTTGAGGAAATCGTTGAGAAATTCCGTAGTGGCGAACAAGATAAAGCTGAATTCTGGATTAACAAACCAGAAGTATTTATTTACATCGTCTACTTTGCTGTGCGCGATGCAGAAGGCCGTTTCCGTGGTGTACTCGAAATGATGCAGGATTGTACGCATATCCGCGAACTGACTGGTTCACAGACCTTGCTGACATGGGCTGGAAAAGAAGAGGAAAGTGCAGCAAACACTACTTCTTCTGACAATGAGGGCGACGATTCATCTGCTGTTCCATCAGATGCTCCGATAGAGATAACCCCAGACACCCGTCTGAAAGACCTCTTTGCAGCTTATCCAAACTTAAAGAAAGAACTTGCTTCTCGCTATCCATCTTTCAAAATGCTAAATACACCATTGGGTAAGTTAATTCTCAAAAAAGCTACTGTCCGCACCGCTTCAGAGCGTTCAGGATTGGGCGAAGAGAAGTTTATCAATTTGATTAAGGAGTGCATTAAAGACGCCTAAGCTGGTCTTATCACTCATTGTTTAACAGGTTGTTTCTCAATAGAATCTTTTGAGGATGCACATTTCGTGCATCCTTTTTTTATTTTCAGCGTTTTTACCCTAACTCATTAGCTTTGATAAGCTACGTGTTAACGCCTAACACCAAAGGTGCGGAGCGTCCGCACTATTAGTGCGCAGGGTCAACACCATTTAAATAGAGCCTTTGTAACGAGCATACTAATTATAGATTCATGTTCGATTAGCGATTTCAGGGAATAGAGAATCCTCCTCTTTATATCCTATCCGTGTCCTTATAATCCGTTATCATTACCCCACTTGAAAAACTATCTTTTACACTTCATACTTGCAGGGTTCAAAGAAAATACGTACTTTTGCGTACAAGAATTACGTATTATGACAAGAAAAATACTTTGCATATTAAGCTTAGGCTTGATACTTTTTGGTATCACAGGCTGCAAGCATGAAAAGAAATCAAACGATATTATCACAAAGATAGCACCTAAACCAAAGATTTCAAGCGATCCACAGCCAATGACCGATTTCAAGTATGAGAAGAAGATAGATTGGATGGGGAGCACCTATACGATTCGTATACACCGTTTTGCAGACAAGTCTTTGTCAATCGTTAGTGATGAAGATGGACGTAAATACTATGACAACAAGTTCCAAGTACAGATTCTACGTCAAGATGGTTCATCTTTCTATGACCGCACACTTACGAAAGATGATTTCAGAGAATATACTGATAACCAATATGGTAAGAATGGTGCACTGATAGGATTCATGTTCGACCGCGCAGAGGGTAACAAACTCTACTTTGGAGCAAGTGTGGGTTCACCTGATCCAAAGAGCGATGAGTATGTACCATTGGATGTAACCATCGATAATATGAGCCGCATGCG
>CAUVDL010000102.1:0-4812 GCA_963550695.1 uncultured Prevotella sp.
ATGCCTATATCACGCATCCAGAATCGTTCCGCGATAGTTATAGTGAAGAAGAGATCCCTACCATATTGAAGCAGAATTGGAATAGAAACGACAATCAACACGTGTTCTTCAATCATCGTTATAGCCTCGGTTTCTTCCGTAAAGTGCCGATGACTGAAGAGGAGATTAAGGCAAAGCAGTTTGCACTTAAATCTCAGAAAGCACAAGAAGCACAGCAGGATAAAGAGAAGGCTCGTCGCCGTGCAAAGGCAAAGGGCGAGAAGTTTGATGAGGAGGCTTACGATAAGGAGAAGCGTTCAGCAGGCCGTCCTGACGATGCTGTCATTGCTGGTGATGCGTCACAAGTGAAGACAACAGCGGACAATGTTAATGCCAATGAGCGTATGACGGTTAATTTGGAAGACTCTACTCAGATGGCAAACCTCAAGAAGCAGGATGCTTTGGCTAAGGATTCCACTCAGAAATGGATGAAGGAAGAGTATGTTCCTGTGACGAGTTTCATTCATACAGTACGTTTCGATAATTACCGTCGTATCTATCAAGCGTACGATACTCCGACTGATTTTTATGCACAGAACTACTTTAACTATGGTACTGCAGCCAATGATACGATTTATGATGCAACAAAGCATTGGTCATTGAAGAATACTTTTGCGGTCGCTTTGCTTGAGGGATTCAACAAATGGGCGAAGGCTGGACTGAAAGCTTTCCTTTCCTATGAGTTGCGTCATTATGCTCTTCCTTCACTGATAACGCCAAGCGGCTCTGCGGTAGCATTCTATAACGGGGATAAGACATGGAACCAACATGATATTTCTGTCGGTGGTCAGCTGTTGAAAACACTGGGTAAAACGTTCCATTATGATGTTAGTGCTGAGGCTTGGTTGGCTGGGAGTAGGGCAGGACAGGTCCACGTTGATGGTCATGCCGACCTCGACTTCCCTCTTTTGGGTGACACTGTTCAACTCGCTGCAACAGCTTTCTTCCATCGTTCTGTCCCCTCATTCTATATGGGTCAGTACTATGGTAAGCATTATATGTGGGACAATAATCTCAATCAAGAGATACATTCTCGTATCTTGGGTGAGTTCTTTTTGAAGAAGACACGCACCAAGTTGCGTGTAGGCTATGATGTTCTTAAGAACTATACCTACTTTGGTATACAGAACGATCGCATCCAAAGTGGTGATAACTACCTCGTGCAGCATAACAACTTGAATGTTCGTCAGTCCAGCAGTCCTATCAACTTGCTGACGTTACAGCTACAACAGGACTTCCGTTTGGGTATTCTTAACTGGCAAAATGTGCTGACTTTCCAGAAGTCAAGTAAGGAAGAGATACTCCCAGTACCGATATTCAACGCTTATAGTAATCTGTTTATACGATTCAAGATAGCACGTGTGTTGGATGTTGACCTTGGTGTTGACGGTCGTTACTTCACAAGTTATTATGCGCCAGAGTATATACCTGGAATTGGTGCTTTTGGTATACAAGAGACCGATGCGAGCCGTACTAAGATTGGCAACTATCCACTTCTGAATGCTTATGCTAACTTCCAATTACAGCATACTCGCTTCTATGTAATGTTCACGCATGTAAACAGTGCCGGAGGGGGTAAGTATTTCTATACACCTCACTACCCATTGAACCAGCGTGTATTGCAGTTTGGTATCAGCTGGAACTTCTTTAACTAATCGTTTAGACATACGAATACGTGATTTCAGAGAATGACAAGATAAAGACCAACAGTCTTTCTGCATGGGTACTTGCTGCGCGTCCAAAGACGCTCACAGGTGCAATGGTACCCGTAATGATTGGAACTGCTTGGGCGTGGAGGCTAAGTGGCGGGGAGAACTTTCGAGTTATCCCTGCCATTCTTTGTTTTCTCTTTGCCTTTCTGATGCAGATAGACTCCAACTTCATCAATGACTACTTCGATTGTTTGAAAGGTAATGATGATCGTACCTCTCGTTTAGGTCCGAAGCGGGCTTGTTCAGAGGGCTGGATAACCCTTCCTGCCATGCGCATAGGACTTGTTGTCACTTCGTTATTAGCCTCTCTTGTTGGTATTCCCCTCATCTTCTTCGGTGGTTGGGAAATGATACTCGTTGGTGCAGCCTGTGTTCTCTTTGCCTTCCTCTATACCACTTACTTCTCTTATCTCGGCTTAGGCGATGTCTTGGTGCTGGTCTTCTTTGGTATTATACCAGTCGTTTTTACCACATACGTCATCCTTCCTGACCATTCTCAGGCTCTTTGCTTTGATGTTATTATGTCGGGAGTTATCTGCGGTTTGGTGATAGATACCCTGCTTGTTGTCAACAACTATCGTGATAGAGAGAATGATAAACGTGACGGAAAGATAACCCTCATTGTGAGAATAGGTGAGGAAAAGGCAGAAAAACTCTATTTAGCTTTGGGGCTTATGGCATTTATTCAGTTATCGTTCCTTCTCTCTTTGGAAGATAGGCATAATCTTCTTACTTTTATTCTCTTGGTCATTATTTTTGCACCTTATAATATCTTGCATTACAAGACAGCCATGCAAATGAAGCAAATAAAGAAAGGTAAGGATTTAAATATCATCTTGGCGCAAACCGCTCGGAATATGTTAATCTATGGTATAGCAACCACGATTGCGATAATTGGTTCATAAAGCCTTCCTTAATCCCCTCACTCAATCTCTCACTTTATCATCCCCCAATCCCTCATTTCATCATCCCCCAACATTCATCACCCATCCCCCAACCCCTCATTTCATCATCACCCAACATTCATCACCCATCACCCAATCCCTATGTCCCAGCCGAATCTCGAAATAATGAACTTTGTGGAGCGACAGATACTCCCACGCTATAATGACTTTGGAAAGAGCCATGGACTCGGACACGTGCAGCGTGTTATTAAGAGTTCGCTTGCTTTGGCAGCCGTAACGGGTGCCGATGTGAATATGGTATATGTCATTGCCGCCTATCACGACCTTGGTATGGCTGGCCCACGTGCCATTCATCATATCACGAGTGGTAAGATTCTCATTGCCGATGCACGATTGAAAAAATGGTTCTCTGCCGAACAGTTGAAGATTATGAAGGAAGCTGTTGAAGACCATCGAGCAAGTAGTTCACGCGTACCACGCAGCATTTATGGTAAGATTGTTGCTGAGGCTGACCGTGACCTTGAACCAGAAGTAGTCTTCTCTCGTGCTATTCTCTTTGGTATTGAGAACTATCCAGAGAAGAATGATGAGCAGATGTGGCAGCGTTTCCGCGACCACATGAAAGAGAAATATGGTCGTTCTGGCTATCTGAAACTATGGATTCCAGGCTCACCGAATGCTAAGAATCTTGAAACAATCCGCAAGACGATTGACAGTGAGGCTGAACTACGAAAAGTCTTTGACCGCATCTACAAACAGATACGTGAACAAGACGAAAAGAACTAACAAAATACAACCGAAATGACGAAAGAAGAATTAATGCGAAGAGCTATTGAACTCTCTGCCGATAGTGTACGAAATGGCGGCGGCCCATTTGGTGCTGTCATTGCTCGTAATGGTGAAATTATTGCCGAAGGGAGCAATGGTGTGACAATCTACAACGACCCAACAGCGCATGCGGAAGTATCAACTATCCGCAAAGCGTGTCAGAAATTGAATACCTTTGACCTCAGTGGTTGTGAAATCTATACCTCCTGCGAACCCTGTCCGATGTGCTTTGGTGCTATCTATTGGGCTCATCTCGATAAGATTTACTATGCCAACGATCGCAAAGATGCTGCCGATATTGGTTTTGATGACGATTTCATCTATCAGGAGATAGCCGTACAACCGCAATATCGCAAGAAGCCATCAGAGATTCTTTTGCGCAATGAAGCCTTAGAAGTCTTTAAGCAATGGACAGCAAAGGCGGATAAAACGGAATATTGATTTTCTCCAACTATAAGTCAATGTAAGCATACTGCTGTTTATATTGACCTTTTTGTTTATGAAATACTTACTACGAATAAACTTTTAGGTGATGAAGAAAGGAGTTTTAAAGACGAGGAATAAAGCACTTTTTATCGTAGTGTTCCTTTCAACGTTGATGATAGAATTCATCTTAGTATTCCTACATGGCTGTTCTGATGGCGAAGGTCTTGCTTTCGATATAGATAAACAAGCCTTCGTTGTGAAGCAAGGTTGTGTCTGTGGTGGCGGCTTAGACTTTAGCAGTGAAGATGCTGCAGATGAGTTCTCTGTCATTTATAATAAGAATGTACACGCCTTTTGGTATGACAGTTACAATCCATCTGTCCTTGAAATCAACAACCTTCCCACTTGTTGTAATGTTGTTTTACGTGGAGATACCTTGTTTCTTCGTCGCCTTCCCTTACGACCAAACACCTCCTATGAGGTTTACCGTATGTCAGGTTGCCGCAGTACTCCTCCCCTTACTATCAAGACAGGCAGACAGGGTAGGGTAGTCATTGCAGGAAGAAGATTACAATAAAATAATATTGATAGGTCAATAATTCTCACAAACCTTTGTCATTCGTATTTAATAGTATATGATTAAGCCTCGCTCTTAGTCTTTTTCCACTCTCATTTTTGGACGAGTAAACAATTAAGAGGAGTTGGGATGCTGAGGGATGATAACAAAAGAGGGATGCACAAGTTGATGTGCATCCCTCTTTAATTTCCTCTATTTTGTAAAGAAACTTCAAAGGCTGAAAATTAAAAGATGCTCTTTTGCCTTTCAATTAACGCCCTATTGGCTTGCAAAAGATGCCCTTTTGCAATGCAACTAACGCCCTTTTGAAGTCTTACTAAGCATC
>CAUVDL010000103.1:0-4775 GCA_963550695.1 uncultured Prevotella sp.
GTATGAAGTGTATAATTGGTTTTGGATAGTATTCGCTTTGCGTTCCACTCTAACGAAAGTGGATTGCTCTCTTGTTCTTTTAACCGCTGGTATTCCTTTACAATGTAAAGTTGGAATACAGGACTTAGCCACATGCCAAAATTAAAGGCTATATCCTTGTGTGCGTAAGTTCCACCATACCTGCCAGCCTTAGACATAATACCTATCGCATTTGTCTTTTGTATCCATTGCTTTGCGGTTAGAGTAAATGAGTTTAATCCTGCGCTATTTCTAAACCCATCGAATTCGGTGGGATTAAAATTAGGGTTGTAAAGCTGTTCCCATGCTCCCAAATATTCTATTGTGCTTCTTGTGCGTAACCAGTTCTGTATGACATAATCCGTCCTTTCCTTGTCTTTGAAATGTGCCATATCTGTTAGGCAAATGTAGTCGCTCTCATTTCCTATCAGCACAGATATTTCTGTACTCTGTACCGTTATCTTCTTTGATGTATTCATATTTTTAGTTATTATATCAGCAAAAGTAATAAATAAAAAATACTTTTCGGTATTCTTAGAGTCTATTTTTACTTCTTATACGATTATTTCTCCGCAATGAGGGCAAATAATGATGCGATGTAATGTAGTGTAAAATAAGCAAATGATCAAAGATGCAGAAACGTAGAAGGGGGATAAGATTTTAAGTCGAGAAAAGACGGATAATAAGACAATAGTGTCGACTGAAAAGATCAAGTGAAAATAAGTAAGATAGCAGAAGATTATCAGATGTGATTTATTGGTAATTTTTCTTCAATTTTATCGTTACTTTGGCAATACTTACTAAACAAAATTAAAAAAACGCAGTTATTTTCGATATTTTACATAATTAACCTCGTCAAAGACGTTGATTCTGAAGAATTCTGATTAAATTTGCAGCTAAATTCAATTATTAGTATCTGATGCGTAATAAGATATATACTCTCGTAGCTTTAATGGTGGCTACTTTGACAATGACTTCTTGTCTTAAAGACGACGACGAGAAAAATAGTGTAAGTTACAAAGACACGGCTATTTTGAGCTTTTCTTTGGGACAGTTGAAACAAGTACGTGACACCGTTGCCAAGAATGGTAGCGATAGTACTTATACTGGCAACTTCAATGCTGCCAAGGTTAAGTTTTATATTGATCAGGCACAGGGCTTGATTTATAACCCTGACTCTTTGCCATACGGTACGAAGCCAGCAAGTGCGTTGGCTAAGATTGTGACAAAGAATAGCGGAACTGTTGTTATCAAGTCAACTACAGAGGAGAAGTTCACTTATTACAGCAGCAATGATTCTATCGACATCAGCACTCCACGCGTCTTCCGTGTTTATTCAAACAAGGGAAGTGAGTACAGAGATTACAAGGTTTCTGTGAATGTTCACAAGCAGAAGGGCAACGTGTTTAGCTGGCAGGCACTGCAAGCAAATAGCAACTTTGCTTCGTTTACAGCGATGAAGGCGGTTAGTGCGGGTAGCAAGGTGTTCGTTTTCGGTACGAATGGAAGTCAGACTGTTGTTTATGCTGCGGCAAAGGACAATGGTAATAGCTGGACAAAGCTTAGCAAGACCTTCACAGCAAATGCTTATAAGAGCGTAGCAGTACAGGGTTCTAAGCTTTTCGTTATCGACAATGGTACAGTTTATAGCTCTACTGATGGTAACAGCTGGACAACAGTTGCTACAAACAGTAGTTTGAAGCAGTTGGTGGCAGCATCGCCAGCAGAGTTGTTTGCTCTTTCAACAACAGGGACGTTGTTAGCCTCAAAGAATAACGGTGTTACTTGGACTAACGAGTCATTAGATAGCAACGCATCGCTCCTTCCAGCAAATAATATTAATTCTTCGCTTACAGCAGTTACATCTGACTTGTATCGCGTTCTGCTTGTTGGCACATTGGCAAGTGGCACAAAGAATGCTGCATGGACGAAGCTTTCTTATCGTCAGAATGAGCAGTGGAGCTATGTAGAGAGTAATGCTGACAAGTTCCAGCTCCCTCTTTACAAGAGTCTTTCAGTTGTAAACTATGATAAGGCAGCCCTTGCGTTGGGTCTTAATAGCAATGGTGAGTTGGCTTCTATGCTTCTCTCTCGTGATGGTGGTATCACATGGAAGAGCGATAAGAGCTTCACTTATCCAACAGACATGCAGGCAGCAAATGCTTTTGCAGCAACAGTTGATAGCGACGAATACCTCTGGGTAATCAGTGGTACAAAGGTTTGGCGTGGTAGACTCAATCGAGTAGGCTGGGCATTGAACCTTAGCCGTTTGGCAGAATAAGCTATTCAAAACTGGACTATAATGAAACGTATCTTCATCAACCTCCTCCTCTTCCTTGCTGTTACGCCTCTATGGGCGCAGTCGGACCCGGAGTATAAGATGGAGATTGGCGCTGGTGTTGGTATGATGGGTTACTTAGGCGATTTTAATGAGTCGTTGTTCAAAGACCTACAGCCGATGGGAACGGTGCTGGCACGATACAATCTCAGTCCTTATATGGGATTAAAGATGAACGTATCGTTTGGAAAAATGAAAGGTTCATCAGTTGATGTCAAGACTTACTATCCACGTTTTGCTTCAGCTCCCTATACATTCGACAATTCATTGGTTGATGTAGGCTTTGCATACGAATATAACTTCCTGCCATACGGTACGGGTCGTGACTATCGTGGTGCACAGCGTTTGTCGCCTTACGCAACGATAGGATTGGGTGCTACCTATGTTAATATTAAAGGTGGCGATAGTAAGTCGGTGCTTACAGCTAATCTTCCAATCGGATTGGGTGTGAAGTATAAGGTGAGTGAACGAATGAACGTAGGATTGGAATGGGCGTTACATTTCTCGCTTAGCGATGAGTTAGACGGACAGAAAGACCCTTACGGCATTAAGAGTAGCGGACTCTTTAAGAATACGGACAGCTATTCAACCCTACAACTGACGTTCTCTTATAGTTTCATGGCAAAGTGTAAGACTTGTCATAACGAGGACGAGTAAGGGATGTTAGTTCCGACCTTATTATATAAGGTAATGTCTAAAGTGTGCAGACGTATGTGCTGTACAGAACAAAACATAGGTTTATCTCTTCAAAAGATATGGCAGAAGAATTAGATATGACACGAATACCCCAGCATATCGCCATCACAATGGATGGCAATGGACGTTGGGCAACAGAACGTAATAAGCCACGCTCCTACGGACATCAGGCAGGAGTAGATACCGTTCGTCGCATTACATCTGAATGTGTACGATTGGGTGTGAAGTTTCTCACGCTCTATACCTTCTCAACAGAGAACTGGAATCGTCCTACGGATGAGATAGCAGCGTTGATGGGCCTTGTGCTTACGTCTTTGGAAGATGAAATCTTCATGAAGAATAATGTGCGTTTCCGTGTTATTGGTGATATGGCACGTCTGCCAGAAGAAGTGCAGAAGAAGTTGCGTGAGACGGAGGAGCATACAGCAAAGAACTCTGCAATGACAATGGTTGTGGCGCTTAGCTACAGTGCACGTTGGGAGATAGCAAAAGCAATGAGGGAGATTGTAGCAGAACATCAGGCAAATAGTACTGAGCCTTTGCGTCCCGAAACGATTACGGAAGAGATGATTAGCGAGCATTTGGAGACAAACTTCATGCCTGATCCAGACCTCTTGATTAGAACGGGTGGTGAGCTTCGCATCTCTAATTACCTCTTATGGCAGATAGCTTACTCTGAGCTGTATTTCTGTGATACCTATTGGCCTGACTTCAATGAGCAGGATTTGCAGAAAGCCATAGCGAGTTTCCAAAGCAGACAACGTCGCTTTGGAAAGACTGAGAAACAAGTAGAAGAAAACGAAAACAATTAAGTTACGCAATAGATGACTAAAATAAATAAGGTGTTGATGCTTCTTGCACTCTCTGGAGCTTCGCTCACGATGAGTGCACAGCAGAAGATTGTAAACCCAGACATCACTTATTCAGGTACTCCTAAGACTTACAAGTTGGCAGGACTGACCGTTACTGGTATCGAGGGCTACGAGGATTATGTCCTCACTGGCATCTCTGGACTCATTGTTGGGCAGGAGTTGGAGGTTCCGGGTACGGCTATCACAGATGCTGTGAAGCGTTACTGGAAGCATGGACTCTTTTCAGATGTTTCCATTTCGGCTGACTCTATTGTGGGAGATAATATCTATCTGAAGATACACCTCTCACCTCGTCCTCGTATCTCTACCATTAACTATAATGGATTGAAGAAGACTGAGCGTGAGGATATGGAAAAGAAACTTGGTCTTTTGAAGGGTGGTCAGATTACGCCTAACATGATTGACCGTGCGAAGATACTTGCAAAGAAGTACTTTGAAGACAAGGGTTATAAGAATGCTGAGGTCTTCATTCGTCAGCGTGATGATGTAGCAGCTAAGAATCAGGTTATCCTTGATATCGATGTAGATAAGAAGGAGAAACTAAAGGTGCGCTCTATCATCATTGATGGCGATAACCAGTTGGGCGAAAAGAAGATTAAAGGAACCATGTTTAGCAAGGGTGCCTTTGCAAAAACCCATGAGGCTGGCAAGCTTTCTAATATCTTAAAGTCAAAGAAGTTCACTCCTGAGCGTTGGGCTGAGGATAAGAAGAACCTTATCACGAAGTATAACGAATATGGATATCGTGATGCTATTATTTTGAAAGATAGTGTATGGAATGTTGATCCAAAGCATGTAGATATCTATGTAAAGGTAGATGAGGGTAAGAAGTATTATATCCGTAACATCAA
>CAUVDL010000104.1:0-4771 GCA_963550695.1 uncultured Prevotella sp.
AACGCATCCTGCATCTTCTTTGATATATTCATTTCTTGTTCTTTTTAATTAGTAATTAATTACTTACTTCGTTAGTCACTAATAATAATTCCGACTGCAAAGTTACAACATTATTGTTATTTTTCCAAATTATTAGCTCAAAAATATGATTTTACACATGCTTATTAAACCATATCACACAATCTATTTTATCATCACAACCTGGTTTATACTCCCTTTTTAGATGATGTGTTATTGCCCCGCACGTATCGTGCTAATGGTAAACACCAATGGTGTTGAGCACTAATTAAGTTGCTATGTATTGCTATGAAAATGTGTATTTTTATATTATTGGGAATAAGGTCTACACCCAAACGGAAACACAAACGTATTTCATCGTGCTTTTATATATCAAAAAAGATTTGCATCAAAGCGGTTACTAAAAGTAAACCCAGGCTTTGATACAAATCTTTGTTTTCTATACTTATCTTTATAAACGTATTCTCGTTTTACAAAAGATTATTCAATTACGACAGTTGTCCAACCATGCTTGTCCTCTATTGTGCCATATTGAATGCCACGAAGAGTCTCATAAAGCTTAGTAGACCATGGTCCTGGCTTTTCACCAAAATTATAAACCTTACCCGTATCCATATCATCAAGATGTGATATCGGAGAAATAACAGCTGCTGTTCCACAAGCACCCGCCTCCTGAAAGCTATCCAATTCATCTTCTGAAATAGGACGACGCTCCACCTTCATTCCAAGGTCTTCAGCAATCTGCATCAGACTCTTATTCGTTATAGATGGTAAGATAGAACTTGACTTAGGAGTAATATAGGTATCATTCTTAATACCAAAGAAGTTGGCTGCACCACACTCGTCAACATACTTCTTCTCTTTTGCATCCAAATAGAACTCTGAAGCATAACCTTGCTCGTGTGCACGACGATTTGCTCTAAGTGATGCGGCATAGTTACCACCTACCTTATACATACCAGTTCCCAATGGGGCAGCGCGGTCAACATCGCGAACAATAACATAAGGATTAGCACAGAAGCCACCTTTAAAGTAAGGACCAACAGGAGTAACAAAGATTAAGAAGCAATATTCCTCTGCTGGACGAACACCCACTTGAGCAGATGTACCGATTAACAATGGACGAATATAGAGTGAAGCACCACTCTCGTAAGGTGGGATATATTCTTGATTAAGACGAACAACTTTCTTAACCATTTCTGCAAACAACTCTGTTGGTACTTCTGGCATTACAATACCACGACTTGTATTCTGCAAACGTTTTGCATTTTCTTCTACACGAAAAGCACGTACTTTACCATCTGGACAACGATATGCCTTTAATCCCTCAAAAGCCTCTTGACCATAGTGAAGACAAGTTGCTGCCATGTGAAGTTTAAGATACTCATCTGAACTGATTTCTACCTCACCCCACTTTCCATTGCGATAGTAACAGCGAACATTATAATCTGTTGGCATATAGCCAAATGACAAAGTTGACCATTCGATATTCTTCATATTATTTTCGTGTTAAGTTATTATTCATGATAATTATCTACAAAAGTAAACAAAATATTCTTACCATGCAACCAAATAACAAGTTAATTAAACTTACATTTCGTTTTTTAAATAAGAAAATAGAGAATTATTGCTTTTCTAAAAGTTTCTGAATCTCTTCGTCGGTACGCTTAAGCTTTTGTTTACAGAGCTTTACTAACTCTTGAGCTTCTTTTAATTGGGCAGCCATAGAATCTATATCAAGTTCTCCACGTTCCATTTTATCTACAATGGCTTCCAATTTATGGACTGCTTCTTCGTATTTAATTTCTTTCATTGCTTTTTACATTAATAATATATGGAATAATATGCTCTTTTAAAATAAATGCTCGACCTTACTCTCTATCTCGCCAGTCTCAAAACGTGTTGTTATCGTATCACCTATCTTTAAGTCTTTAGCGTTACGAATTGTCTTACCATTACACAATGTAATACTGTAACCACGCTTTAAGAGTAAAGAAGGATCAAGCAACCTTGCCCGCTGCTCAAGTATATCGAGTCGATGTTGCTCGACAGACAACTTATTCTGCAATGTCAGTAACATACGATTTTGTAACGTGCTTAAATGAAAATCAGCCTGCTTTATAGCTTCATTCATTTTCATTATCAGACGTTGGGATAAACTTTCAAGCCAAGCATCCTGCTTTGTACGAACCAAAGAAAACAAAACTGGAATATGTGAACCAATATGTTGAATACGCATTTTCTCAACCTCTAAAGCCTTCTTGACACCATCAACTATCGCTGCTTGTGCGTTTTCTACTCTCATCAACGTTGAAGTAAGATGGTCTATGAGATAAGCAGCGGCGGCAGTTGGTGTTTTCACACGTTGAAACGATACCATATCCAAGATGCTTTCATCACGTTCGTGTCCAATACCTGTTATAATTGGTAATGGAAAGTTTGCCACATTCTCAGCAAGATTTAAAGTGTCAAAACCGCTAAGGTCGGCTGTTGCACCACCACCACGAATGATTACAACACAGTCAAAATCCTCTTCACGACTATTGATTTGGTTCAAAGCGTCTATTATACTCTGTTCAACAGAGTCGCCCTGCATAATAGCAGGAAACAATTCTACATGAAAATAGAGTTCATACTCATTAGTTTCCAGCTGATTACAGAAGTCACCATAACCAGCAGCAGTCTCAGAAGAGATAACAGCTATACGCTGAGCAAACATCGGAAGACAAAGTTCTTTTTGCAAATCAAAGACTCCTTCTGCCTTTAATTGACGGATAATCTCTTGACGCTTACGCATCATATCACCCATCGTGTACTCAGGATTGATATCATCAACTATCCAAGAGAAGCCATACTGGGAATGAAATTGAGCATGAACTTGTAACATGACTTTCATTCCTGCCCGTATTTCCATTCCTGTAATACGAACAAATGCAGGCTTAATAAGTGTCCAAATGTTACTCCAACACTTTGCTGAAGCACGTGCTATAGGCACATTGCTATCTTCGTTCTTCTCAATCAGTTCCATATAACAGTGTCCACGATTCTCACGAGCCTCAGACAATTCTGCCTCCACCCAATAAGAACGTGACAGGGTTGTGTTTATAACATCTGCCACAAGACTGTTTAATTCAAATAATGAAAGTGCTTTAGTCATCTTTTAGAAATATTTCTTTCACTAACCACTACTGATTATAACGAGTTGCAGACTGATAGGCTAACCAAAAGTCAGGCAAACCATACCCCATTATATTGTCAGGAGATTGATAGTTATTTCCAGATTGACGAACAATATCTAATATCTCTTTTGCAGATTTATTAGGGCATGCTTGCCACAAACATGCAACCATACCTGCAATAAGTGGACAAGCAAACGACGTTCCATTATCTGGTATAATATATCCCCTACCCGACACTACATTTGTCGGGCAACCATAAGCCATAACATCAGGTTTTACTCTACCATCAGCTGTAGGACCTATCGATGAAAAAGGAGCATTAACTTTATCAAGAGAAACTGCTCCCACAGTAAGAATATCATGTGCATCAGCAGGAACATTAATCTTCTTCCAAGTCCCCATACCATCATTACCCGCACTATTCACAAGTATAATCCCCTTACTTGCTAAACGAGATGCAGCTTGAGAAATAGCTGCCGTTTGTCCATTTAAATCTGAGTAACGATAGTTCATAGTCTTATCATCAAAGCCGTGATAACCCAAAGACGAACTAATCACATCTACGCCTACGGAATCAGAAAACTCAACTGCAGCTATCCAAAAATCTTCTTCTGCAGGGCTTTCTGTCGAATAGTCTTCCGTACGGAGCAACCAGAAATCAGCTTTAGGGGCTGTACCCACAAACACCGCAGGCTGGTTCATCGCTATAGTTGACAAAGTCTTGGTACCATGATCCATTTCTTTATAGACATCATTATCGTACCCTGCAACAAAGTTATGCGTACCTTTTATATTGAGATTCCGAAAGGCTGCAATCTTATCAACATTCATAAAGCCTGCATCCAACACAGCTATTGTCATTCCTTGTCCCATAAAGCCAAGGTTATGCAACTTTCTACCATTCAAACTCTCAATCTGTCCCTTACCCATACCATAATAGTCTTGAATAGTTGAATCAAGAGATTGAAGTTCAGAATTATAACGAACGCGCTGAGACAATGGTCGAATAGAGTCTGGTGATGTGAAAACCAACTTACTTTCTTTCACAAAAGACAAGACCTTTAAGTCTTCTAATGTTTGGCGATTATCACCTCGCACAAGAACAGAGTTATTCCATTTACTCACGGCAACGACCTTACCACCTCTCTTCTTTATTTGCTGAATATAATCAGCTGATACTGGTAAGTCTGTTGAATCAAGCTTTAATCCCTGACGTTCACGTCGAAGAATAGAAGCTTTTGATAGAAATTTCTCTGGTTTATCCAAGGAATAAGGTGTTCCATTCTTATCTTTTAACGTAACACGGAACATATAACACTTTCCTCCTGGGTAACTTATCAAGCCACCACTCTTATTAGAAGCTAATAAAGTAGCGCTGACCAGTATAAATAGGAATATAATATAATTTCTGAGATAAGTTTGTTTCATAATCTGCAAACTTACACAAAATAATTGAATTATACCGCAGATATAAAAAGAAATTAGATAAATAAAAAGGATTTCCTTTATTAGGAAATCCTTCTTGTACACCCTTAGGGATTCGAACCCTAGACCCACTGATTAAGAGTCAGTTG
>CAUVDL010000105.1:0-4743 GCA_963550695.1 uncultured Prevotella sp.
GGATATAATCTCCTTGCTTCCAAAACCAACGGTTCTGCAGGTTGTATTGTCTCACTTTTGGGGCATCTTGGAATCCGTCTCCATTGCCATCATGGTGTCGCCAGTTGTTCTCATAGTGAGCAAGGATTTCCGTACTGAGGTTCTTGTTGCCATTGATATGAATGTTACCATCCGCATTTGCCTCGAATTTACCCATCGTACTGCCATAGAGATTGACGGTCATACCCGTTGGATCCTCTGGTTTAACGTATTCGACGTTAATCTGACCAGTCATCGCTTCGTAACCATTCTTGACCGATGTGTTACCCTTACTGACCTGCATACTCTTCATCCAACTGCCTGGTACATAGCCCAAACCGTAAGGGAGAGCAGCACCACGGAAATTAGGAAGGTTCTCAGTCAGCATCTGAACATACGTGCCACTAAGACCAAGGAGTTTGATTTGTTTGGCACCAGTAGTTGCATCTGAGTAGTTTACATCTACCGAAGCATTGTTGACAAAGCTCTCACCAAGGTTACAGCAAGCAGCCTTGAAGAGTTCGTCACGTAGGATGTCTTTACCGTTGATAGCGCCTGCTAACGAGCGAACAGAGGCTCTTCGCGTTGTAACGGTCACATTATCCAAAGTCTGATCTTTTAGGGTTGCGGTCGAGTCGACTGCATTTTGCTGTGCGGCAGCAGGTAGGACAGACATTAAGGTCAATCCTGCTAAATATATGATTTTATTCATTTCGTTTGATATTCAGTTGTTTCTAAAAGTTTATAAAGCCTATGCGATATCAGAATGGGAGACATACTGATACGCTTTTTTTGCCTGAACACACTTGTGTAACAGGTACGATAAACCTTCTGTTGCCCATATCATGAGGAACAGAAAACAACAAAAAATCAAATGATAAGTGTCGTAAGTAATTGGAGATATTGGCGTGGCGGACTATGCCAGAGCAACGACAATATCCTCTCCGGAGCCTTTGTCAGAACGGGCAAAGGCAATAATTGACAATTGCTTATGAATTGTGGGAGCAGTGAAAGCTGTATAGGCTGAATGTGGTAAAAGTCATTGTGCGCCATGTCTGTGGGCGACAAGGTTTTTACCTCAATCTTCATGCAATTCCTAACATCGTTATCATTGCAATGACCCTTATCTTCCATCTTCGCAACAGACACATTGCCAGTATGTGCGCACACCACTGTCATGATGCCCGAACCAATCCATACTATCATCGTTGACAATAGAAGGGATAGTAATATGTCTGTTGTTTTTCTCATAAACTTGGCTACAAAGTTAGATAATTATTAGTAACTTTGCAAAGATTTTAATTTTATTTTAATGTTTACCTACCGCCCTTCAAGGCGAACTCAGTATGTAGGAGGGGGCATTTTGCTTGTCCTTCTACTCGTATATATTATCTTTCGTTGTCTGCCCCCTTCACAAGAGGAGGTAGATAAGAGTGCTGTTACCATTCGTCAGGAGGCGTATTACACCTTAGAGGTTGATGGTAAGCCTTTTGCATACTTTGCTGATTATGTTGATTCGGCGTTTGTGGGTGGCTCTATCAATAAGGATTCAATTCATACACGTAGTATCATGCAGCGCGGTTATTGGGTGAACCGATTGCCCGTAGTGCCTTCTTGTCATGGACGTATCCTCATTCGTTGGGATTATAAACCGTCTACAATCGTCAATCTAAGGGGTAAAGGCGTGCAAAACGTTGTTCGTCAGACGATTGCTCAAATGGATTCGGAGTTAGACGGATTGCAGACGAAGCGCAACGAGATGGGTTATTATCTTCGTGTGCATAGCGTACAAGATTACGGATATAATAAGATTGCAGAATATCATACCGAGGTGGTGCATCAGATGGATTCGCTTCGTCGGATGATAAAGGTGTTGGATTCGATGTCGACCTCTTCTGCTCAGCTGCGTATCCGACAGCAGAATTGCTATACTATTCAGACTTCCTCTAAGAAGGGGAAACCTATTGTTTGCAACCGGTTGGAAATAGATAAGAAGAATGATTGCGTATTCTTGCAAACCGAAAGCAAAAGAACTCCTATTCGTTTGATTACTCGTTTGCAGAAAAGTGGGGCAATAGACGCATTGAACGCATACTATAAGACGCACGTGGCAACTATCGGCAGCCTTGCAATGGGTATTCGTATTGCTGGCGGACGATACGAGGGTGAGAGCCAGAAGGGCATTCCGAATGGTTATGGTAAGCTCTATGGCGATAACGGTAGCTTCTATGACGGACACTGGAAAGACGGCAAACGCGACGGATTTGGTATCTATGTCGCACCTCACGAGTATCTTCAAGTGGGCGAATGGAAGGCGGATGTGTTCAAAGGCGAACGCCTTACCTACACCGCTGACCGCATCTATGGCATCGACCTCTCACGTCATCAGCATGAGCAGAACAATAAGGTCTATAACATCTATTGGAATAAACTACGCATCACCGACCTCGGTACGCTGAGTACAAAGACTATCAAAGGAAAGGTGGACTATCCTGTTTCCTTTGCTTACGTGAAGTCTACGGAGGGATGTACGGTGCTGAACGCTTATTATGAAGCTGATTATAAGGCGGCACGTGCGCATGGTATTCGAACAGGTACGTATCATTTCTTCTCGACTACATCGGCAGGAGCAGCGCAAGCGGAGTATTTCCTCAAATGTAGTAAGTTTAACAAGGGCGACCTCCCACCCGTCTTAGACGTTGAGCCAACCGATGCGCAGATTGTTGCCATGGGTGGTCCAGAGGTGATGTTCCGCCATGTTCGTGCGTGGATGAGCTATGTCTATAAGCATACAGGTAAGCGTCCAATCCTTTATATCAGTCAGACTTTTGCTAATACCTACATGCCTTTGGCACCTGACTTGGGCGGTAACTATCACGTGTGGATAGCTCGTTATGGCGAATATAAACCCAACTTCAAATTAGCTTTCTGGCAGTTGAGTCCTGATGGTAAGGTGCGTGGCATCCATGGTGATGTCGATATCAACGTCTTCAATGGCTATCGCAATCAGTATGAGGATTTCCTCAAACGCCATTGCTTCTAAGGGGAGGGGGCGGAAAGTAAGAAACCCAAATTTGATGAGTAGTTGTTGGTTGTCGTGCGTACTAATTAATTAAGGGTAAAGAGTAAGTTTTCTCTTATCAATACTGCTCTGTTTTGTAAATAAAAATCAAAAACTGAAAATAAAAAGGGCGTTAATTGGCTTTCAATTAACGCCCTTTTGGCTTGCAAAAGATGCCCTTTAAGCCTCTTACTAACGCCCTTTTGAAGTCTAAGTAGGCGTCTTTTACTTTTGTTTTTTGCAAGTGTTTGATTCTCTGTGGGTTATAAAGGTAGTGGAAAAGGATGTTTTTTGAACTTTTTAGAGAGATTTTTAACGATTTTGTGTCAATATTTTTCGTAACCAACGAGGCTTTGTTTTTAGAAAAGAAGCAAAAGAAAAAGCGGTATAATGACGTCGCAAAAGTTCGTCTTATACCGCTTTGTAAGATGAGGCTATACCCATGTTTTATTAGGAAAAGGAATGTCCTTTCCTGCGATTTACGATTGATAGTATCGTTGGTATAGCTGTTTTATGTGCTGGGGTAGGTTACTTCTCACAGCTGCAACCCGTCCAAGGCTTCAACTCTTTGAAGAAGTCATGACCCTTATCATCAACGAGGATGAAGGCTGGGAAGTCCTCAACGGTAATCTTCCAAACGGCTTCCATACCCAATTCTGGATATTCTACGCACTCAATGCTCTTGATGCTGCTCTGTGAGAGAACGGCAGCCACACCACCAATAGTACCGAGGTAGAAACCACCATGCTTTTGGCAAGCGTCTGTCACAGCCTGTGTACGATTACCCTTAGCAATCATCACGAGTGAACCGCCATGTTCCTGGAACTCATCTACGTATGGGTCCATACGGTTGGCAGTGGTAGGACCCATTGAGCCACATGGGTAGCCCTCTGGCGTCTTAGCTGGTCCTGCGTAAAGGACAGGGTAGTTCTTGATGTAATCTGGCAAATCCTCGCCTGCATCCAAGCGTGCCTTGAGCTTAGCGTGAGCAATGTCACGAGCAACGATGATAGTACCCTTGAGATTGACACGTGTTGAAACAGGATACTTAGTCAGCTCGGCACGAACGGCATCCATACCCTTGTCGAGGTCGATCTCTATGCCCTTTGCACCTTCTCCCGGCTTGCGGTACTCCTCTGGAATCAACTCGCCTGGGTTAGTGTCCATCTTCTCCAACCAAATACCGTCCTTATTAATCTTTGCTTTGATGTTACGGTCAGCAGAACAGCTCACACCCATACCGATAGGGCAGCTTGCACCGTGGCGTGGCAGACGGATGATACGGATGTCGTGAGCAAGATACTTACCACCGAACTGTGCACCAAGACCAATCTTGTGAGCCTCTTTGAGGAGCTTCTCTTCGAGATCGATGTCGCGGAAAGCACGTCCTGTCTCGTCGCCAGTAGTAGGAAGACTGTCGTAATACTTAATACTTCCGAGCTTAACTGTGAGGAGATTCTTCTCGGCAGAAGTACCACCAATCACGAAACAGATGTGGTAAGGAGGACAAGCAGCAGTACCAAGGCTCTTCATCTTCTCAACGAGGAAAGGAATGAGAGTGCCCTCGTTCTGGATAGTAGCTTTGGTCATTGGGTAGAAATAAGTCTTGTTAGCAGAGCCACCACCCTTTGCTACCATTACGAAACGATATTCTGCGCCCTCAA
>CAUVDL010000106.1:0-4731 GCA_963550695.1 uncultured Prevotella sp.
TCGTCAGAGAACTAAGTTTGGACAAATCTTTATCACTCCAAATTCCGGAAGAACCCCTTTTATCATACCCCTTCGAAGTGGTGGATAACGCTTTGAAAAATCATTACATAAATTCAAATAAAACCCCTATAAATAAGGATAAAAACACATATAAAAAGCGTGTTTGTAACCAACAGGAAATCAGTTAGTTATAAAGTAGTATCAGAAAAGGTGCCTAATTGGACTTCAAAAGGGCGTTAGTTGGACCTCAAAAGGGCACCTCTTGCAAGTCAATTAAGCGTTAATTGAAAGCCTAAAGACCATGTATTGGTTTTGAGATGTGTGAAAATAGTTTACAAATAGCAATATATGGGAATCAGTTGTTTGCAGAAGACGGATAGGTTTAGTATCTATTTGCATTTTATCTTGTAGTTTATCCTCCTTTGTAAGACCAAGTCATTTGAGATATTAATACCCTACAAGCGTATAAATCTTTACCCTATCTCTACTCTATGAATTTAACAGACGAACCCCTCTTGTTTATAAAGTGATTGCAGAATAACTACTAAGTAGTTTTTGTGTTAACTATGTTTAAAATCGCAAAAAATAAATAGGTTGTGGAGAAATACCTGCTGTTTTTTTCGTAATTTTACCCCCAAAATTCATTTAAGGCATGAGTAACAACTCAGTTACATGCCGCATAATTGGAAATAGATGAAGCAAAAGACAACGATAAAACTTATCTATGCGTGGACACTTCTTTTTGTGTTCACTTCTATGCTTTTGCTCAAAGATTTCCACTATCATAACACTTCTTATCACGGTTCAGACAAGGCTTCTGTAAGCCATAATGCTTCGTTGAAGCAGGTTTGTAGCACTTGTGACTTCACAATGCACGAGTCTGTCGAAGCTAAAGCAACAGTTTTCCAGCCTGTTGTAGCGATAAGTTGGGTCCCAAAACGTATATTTACAGAACAAACTGTCTATCAGGCTGTTGTCTCAATCAATAGCCATTCGCCTCCGACAGTGGGCTAATCATCACCTTATTTATATGGGATTGGTGCGCACTAAGGTGTGCATACAAGTCCGTATGACAAACTTTTAGTAGGTTCTTTGCCCATTAAAGGGGGCGAAAGAGCCATCTATTGACATTTTAAAATTAGTCTATGATGCTTAATTTAAAATTAGACAGGCATCAGTGGGCTGGTGTTTTATTCGCGTTGCAGTGTTGGTGTATGCCGTCAGCTGCACAGAATCAGAATACCACTAAGCCTGCTCATGATTCTATTTGCCTAAGTGAAGTTGTGGTTTCTACTCGTCAACAGATGATGAGTGTAAACCAAATAGGCAGTCAAATTAATCAAACCGCCATTACAAATGCTATGGGACGCTCCTTGGGTTCATTGCTTGAGGGAGTCAGTGGTATAAGTTCTATCCAGACAGGAACAATTGTTTCAAAGCCTGTGATACACGGAATGTATGGCAATCGCATACTCTTGGTGAGCAATGGAGCACGTCTGACGGGTCAGCAATGGGGTGCAGATCATGCCCCGGAGGTAGATAAAAACAGTTATAGTAACATCGAAGTGGTGAAAGGCGCAGATGCTGTAAGGTATGGTTCTGAGGCACTTGGCGGTATTGTACTTATGCAACCTTCCCCCTTACCTTATGACGTCAGTGGTCTTCACGGTATGGTATCAGGTCTTTATGGCACCAATGGCAGACGCTTCGGAGCCTCAGGTTATATTGAAAATAGCTTTAAGTGGCATGGCAACTGGGCGTGGCGTTTACATCTGAATACCGAGAATGGAGGCGACAGAAGTACGGCTCATTATCTGCTAAACAACACCGGAATGCGTGAAAACGACCTTTCCCTCGCCTTAGGTTATAGGCGTGGAGCGTGGCGATTAGAGACAGGTTATAGTCTGTTTGCACAAAAATTAGGTGTTATGCAGAGTGCACAGATGGGTAACGAACAGCTGTTACAAGAGCGTATTCGACTCGGTCAGCCTGTCGATTTCACTCCTTTCAGTCGCCATATAGACTATCCTTTTCAGCAGATAACTCATCATAATGTCTATTTCAAAGCGTTTTTTGATCACGAAAAGATAGGACATTTCGCTTTTCAATCAACCTTCCAGCAGGACAATCGACGCGAAAACCGCATCCGACGTCTGAACCATTCGGACATTCCTACGGTCAGTTTGCACCTGAATTCGTTGCAGAACTCACTCGTTTGGAACAAGGGCTATCAACATTGGAAGAGTGAAGCGGGAGCGCAACTGCTGATAACAGATAACACGAACGAGCGTGGAACGGGTGTTGTTCCTATCATTCCGAATTATACGGAGGTAGCTTTCGGACTCTATGGGTTGCAGAAATACACAGCCGATCGCTGGGGAATGGAGGCCGGAGTACGCTTTGATGGGCAGCAAACAAAGGCTGATGGCTATGATTGGACAGGGCGAAGATATGGCGGAAAGCGTGACTTCACGAACTTTACTTATAGTCTTGGCGGTCATTACCACATCAATAAACAACTGAAATTGACCTCTCATTTCGGTGTGGCTTGGCGTGCCCCACACGTCTATGAGCTGTATAGTAATGGTAACGAACTTAGTTCTGGTATCTTTGTGAAAGGCGATTCAACCCTTCTCTCAGAGCAGAGTTATAAGTGGATTACCTCATTGAAATATGCAAGTAAGTACTTTGATGTCCAGCTTGATGGCTATCTTCAATGGATTAACAACTACATCTTCGACCAGCCAACGGGGCGGAATATTACCGTAGTGTCGGGTGCTTACCCTGTATTCCAATACAGACAGACACGTGCTTTCTTCCAAGGTGTCGACTTAGATGCCCATGTCCGCCCGCTATCATCGCTCGACTATCATCTTGTTACGGCAATGATTTGGGCGCGCGAAATGCCTTCTCACGACTATTTGCCTTATATTCCGAGCTTCCGTCTGACCCATTCGCTGACGTGGTCGCTGCCTTTCTTCAAGGCATTCTCGCCTAAGATAGGACTCAGTCATCGCTTTGTGGCGAAGCAAACACGCTTCAACCCATCCACAGACCTCATCGCAACGAGTCCTGATGCCTATCATCTCATGGGCTTTGATGTTAGCTTCTCGGTGCCAATGCGTGAGGGACAGTCGCTCCGTGTAGGACTGATGGGCGACAATATCCTTAATCGTGAGTACAAAGAATACACCAACCGCAGCCGTTACTATGCCCATGATATGGGTCGTGACGTGCGCTGTATAATTACATGGAACTTCTAATTAAAAACATAAAAACGATGAAAACAAAGAGATTCCTAAATGGTCTTGTCCTTGCTTTTAGTGCAGTAATGACCATGCTGTTCGTGGCTTGTAACCCTGAACAGCCTGAGAATGAGAAAGAAAACAAACTACATGAAGACCCTGTTCGTGCTGTCTTCACCCTCCAAGAGGGAACACTTGACAATGTCTCTGCCTTTGATAATACGCCAAAGATGGCTGATTTCAAGGCGGCTTCTGCTCCTGCACAAGTGATAGAGTGGGAGACAACAGCGGGTCAGGGTTGGCACGTGACGAGCGCAACAAAGTCGTTTAACGTAAAGAATAGTGTGGACAACCCTTCTGTCGTCTATCTTCTGAAAATGGACTATTATAATGCAAAGGGAGAAATGATGAACAGTCAGTTCTACAACCTTGGTCAGGATAAGATTCATCAGCACTTCTTCTCTATGTTCAAGCAGGTGATGTTTGAGGGACAGATGAGCTCCGTGCGTGTCACGAACAAAGCAGAACTGCCTTACGACTACCGCTATATCGACGAGTTGAACGGCACTTTTGTTGGCGACACGAATCCTATGGGCTTCCAAGGTCTTATCAAATTTGTGAAGCCGGGACGTGAGTTTACGCTCTCTGTCGACCTGCTTCACGCTGCTGGAAGTAAGTTTGGTGACGACGGAAAGGCCTCTCCTTTCTACAATCCAGCAGGAAAGTTGCTTAGCACTGGACTTTGGGATATCAACGTTAAACTGCCTATCGTGATTGATGGGCAGTCAACTGAGGAGAAAAGATAAAAACGATGAAAACAATGAAAACAAAGAGATTCATAAATGGTCTTGTCCTTGCTTTCTGTGCAGTAATGGGCATGCTGTTCGTGGCTTGTAACCCTGAACAGTCTGAGAATATCGACCCTTCACTTATCAATCCTGCAAAGGCTGTGATTGAAATCTATAATGGTCACTTGCATGGACCAAAGGCTTTTCATCAGAACCCAACACCAAAAGAATTGAAGTATATAGGACGTAACTACAAGCTTACCTATACTTTGGAAAATGGAAAATGGGTGGCTGACCCACAGAATGGTAAGAGCGTGAATCTTATGGGTAGCAGTCAGGAGTTTTATGTATCGGCTTTTGTCATCCACTATTACGACAAGGCAGGCAACGAAATTACCTCTCAAATCGTCAATAATGGCGAAGACAGCCACTATCAGCACTTCTTTATGGTAGATAATATTCGCCCTTCTTATGGCGGCAAAAAGGAGACAACGGACGTTAACTCTACTGATTTCTTTAAGTATGTCTACTGTGATACAGACCCATGGAATAAGAGTAACAAGAATGATGGTGCTAAATTCTTTGGTAAAAACAATCCTATCGGTCTTAAAGGTTACTTCGAGTTCTTGCGTACGCATAAGCAGTTTAACCTCGAAATTCGCCTGATGCGCGCTCGTAACTCTAAGTTGACAAATGGC
>CAUVDL010000107.1:0-4700 GCA_963550695.1 uncultured Prevotella sp.
TCCATTGCTTTGTTTTAATAATCCTCCGTCCTCTCCTTTTCTCCGTGTGACATTTCGTCAGAAACCTAACCTTAAGTGGAAAAACTTATCACTCCAAAATCCTGAAGACCCCTAAATAACATTAAGAGCAGATCAACTAAATAACGTTAAGAGTAGACAAACTAAATAAAGTTACGAGCAGACAAGATACTTGTAATTACACAAATAACTCCTCTACTCGTTCACTTGTTAACTAACCACAAGGGGTATCCCGCATTTCACGCCCCTCCCTTTGGGGGAGGGGTAAGGGGGAGGGGCTGGTTTATGGGCTGGTTGGTTTGTTGGTTCTACTTTAACTCCACTTCCTCCAACTGCTTATCCACTAACAAGCCCTTGGCTGCTGTGCTCTTAACCGTGAATGGTTTGAGTGCCTTCATACGGATGACGAGCAAGTCGGCATCACCATTAAAAGTATGGTGGTCGCCCACATTCACGAAGGTTGGGTAGAGCACCTGCGAACCATCGCTGTGACGGCGGTCGTAGGTGAGGTTGCGCATCACCATTGATGGGTCGGTCTCTACCTTAACGAACTGCAGCTCTTTCGGACTGTATGGGAAGATGAGGTTGAAGGCGTTGACAGACTGCAAGTCCTTACCCTTCACCTTGATGATGACATCGTCGCCCGCTGCGTAAGACTTACGGTTGTATTCGTAATAAACCTTACCACCAACAGGGGCTACGTCATCATCGTTCCAACCACCTTCAAGATGCATGGCAACATTCGAAATGTCGTAAGCATCAATGAGTCCGTTGCCGTTAATGTCACCACCAGAGATATAACCGTCGAAGTCGGCATCGCCCTTTTTGAGTCCAGTATAGTTCATATAAGAGGTGAAGTCGTTCTCGTCTACCTTACCATCGAGGTTGATATCGCCCGGAAGAATTGTCTTTGTGCCCGGCACCTTGAAGACATAGAACTCACGACCAGAACCGAAGTTACCGACAGCTTCCTTCACGCTCACCTTCACATAACGAGCCACAGGATGCTCGGTCAGTGTCACCTCCTTCGTTCTGCCATCGCGTGCCCACTGCTGTGGACCAATCTCTGTCCAGTTTTTACCATCCTTGCTGACAGCGATATCACACTTCGTAATCGTACCATTTCCGCCATTTGCACGTGGCACATACTGCAACTTGTCGAGTGTGTTGGTGCTATGGAGGTCGACGGTGAAGTCGAATGGCACCGCCTTCGTATAATAATAGGTGTGCCAGATATCGCCTGTCGTACTGAAGTCAACGAGTCGATGGATTTCGAAACCTTCCATATCACGGGCGGTTGAGGTAGCGGTAAGTCCCTGGATAGCATACTCCAATGGGTTGACAGCCGTCTTCACGTGCAACGGAGTCCACTCTCCTGCCCCATCGCTATTCACCGCACGCACCTTAAAGTCGTAGTCGGTGGCTGGTTGGAGGTCGTCGAAGAGGAGTGAATTGTGACGGATTGTGGTATAAGTCTGACCGTTGAAGGCTATCTCATAGTAGTCAGCATTCTGCATTGGCTTCCACTTTGGCGTAACGCTATAAGGCTGAACATCAGCCTCGAGCAGTTCAGGAGCTATCAAAGCGCCCTTCTTACGCAAGGTTTCGTTCGACTTATTCAGACGTGTGAAACCATCCACGCGGAGCGTTACAGCCTCCTTTGTGATGTCGCATGAAGCCAAACGCACGATGATTTGTGCATTCTTTGATACCAAGAGACGTTCCATCTCGCTGCCTGCGGTTGAGAAACGGTTGATATTCGATGCCTGAACATACTGCCATGTGTTATCGCCCTGCTCAGCCTCTGTGAGTCGAATCTTCTTCCCACCGACAACGGCTGTGAGCTTCTTAGGCTTTGCATTGGTGTTCAGATAGAAGGTTGTTGACTGATTCTTCACCATACCTTCAAACGCACCTTCGGTCTTGTTGATACTTACGGTCAGCACCTGCTTGTCGTTAAGATCGGAGGTGATGAGTGTTGTAGCCTTCTCACCAGAGAGATACTTCTGTGTTGTGCCATCGTCATCATAGAGGGTAAACTCGGTCTTGCCGTCTGGATAGAGCTCAAAAACACGACGGCTCTTGTCGATCTCAGAAGGGTTGTTATTCGGATTGACCATCGGAATGATAGCACCCGCCTTCACCAAGACAGGCAACTTCCAGATGGGTGCGAAATAATCATTGAGCACACAGCCACCTTCGTAGGTAGCACCCGTGAAGTAATCGTACCATGTTCCCTTTGGCAAATAGATGCCATTGCGCACATCGTTGCCCTCCTTGTCGGCTGCGGTGTTCTGATAGATAGGTGCAACGAGGAATGAAGGACCATACATATACTGATAGCGGGTTGCGCTGCCGTGGGTGTAATCATTGCTATCATCGAGGAACATCGCACGCATGAGTGGCTTACCTGTCACTGCCTCATGGGCACATGAGTAGGTGTAAGGCACGAGCATTGATTTGAGTTTGAGGTAAGAACGGTTGATACTTGTGGCGGGTTCGCCCAAGGCTTGCGGATACTTAGGGTTGCTACCCCATCCATCCATATTCAACTGCATAGGTGTAAAGGTCTTCCACTGAAAGTCGCGAATGTTCACCGATAGGTTCTTTCCACCAAAGATACCGTCCATATCGCTCGTAATATTACCCATTCCAGAGAGTCCAGAGCCGATATAAGTTGGGATGTGGAAACGGATATACTCCCACTCGCCACCGGTCTGGTCGCCCGACCATACACCGCCATAACGCTGTGTACCTGCCCAACCGTCGAGGGTAATAATGAATGGGCGGGCATCGCTGCCGTAGTAAGGCATAATGTTAGCCACGTCAGCAATACCATTGAGTCCGAAGGAATAGCCCGATCCGACCCATGCTACATCGGTCTTCAACACACGTACGCCTGCATCGCGCACCTCTTTAACGATGTCGCGTTGCAAGAGTGCTGGTATGCTGTCGACTGGGTGGAGGTTTGACTGGGTCCATAGACCTATCTCTACACCGTTCTTATGAGCATAGTCGCCAAGGCTTTTGAGATTGGCAATATTCCCATCGAGGGTCGTTGTCTGACCATAGCCAGCTCCGTAACCATCGTTAGGGAGAATCCAACCCAACGGCATATCGTCTTTCTTATATCGATCGATAACGGCACGTGCAGAGAACTGATAGTTATCTTTCTCGCCATTCAGGCTTTCCTTGATACCGCCGTTGTCCTTTTGACTTTCTACATATCGCTTGCCGTCTTCAAAGAGGATGCCCTTACCTTCTTCGGTTGTCTCCTTCCAATAGTCTCGGTTGTAGGCATTGAGGTGGCCCTCATAGAAAGCAAACTTTGGTAACAAGACGGGATTGCCAGTGAGCTGATAATAATCTTGAAGCAAAGAAACGGGAGTCGTGTCGACCATCAGGAAGAGATCGAGATAAGGCATATCATGACTAATCGTCACCGTGTTCTTATCCACACTGCCAAAGTCGTAGGCTCCGGGTGCAAAGGTGTAAGGCATGGCAGCATAGCCCCCTGTTGACCAATAGAACGGAGCTGGCGAAGCAACACCGCCATCGGTCCAGCTATTGGTATTGACAATCTCGATGCGTTTGCCACGATGTGAGAAACGACCGTTCTGCACACCGCCCCCATAGAAATACTCTCCCGCTGCATTGGCGAGGGTTACAGTGGTGCGGTTCTTCTGGAAGTCTACTCCCTTCACCTCTTTTATTACCTCCTTACCATTGCGAAGGTCGGTGACGCTCATCAAACCCGTACTACGGTCGAAGCGAACACGTACCTCAGCCGTTGACACAGCCACATCGGCATCGGTCTCATTAACGCTCAAACGGCCTGCGCTCTTGCGTGGGTTGTCAAGGAGAATACGTGCAGGAGGATTGCTCGCAGGGTCACGAACGATGCCACCCTTTGGATCGCGGAAAAGGCGGAAGACATTCTGACCATAGAAGTCAACGGTCATCACGCCACCGTCGCTATAAGTAATCTCTACCGTTGTTGGATTGATTTGTCGAATACCACTCACTGCCTTTCCGTCAGCAAAAGCGGTTTCTCCCACTGCCAAAAGCAAGGCAGCAAGTAAAATCTTGGCTTTCTTCTTTTTCATTTTATAGATTTCGTCTATCGTTCCCAAGCTTAGGTTTACTTGGTTTTCGAACTACTTTTGGTTTTTAGCTATTTGTTGTTTTTGTAACTGAGTGGCAAAGATACACTATATTTTATAAATTACAATGATTTAACCAAGAATTTTATAAACGTTCTTAATCCCGCAGTATTTTTTCTTGTGAGAAAATTTTATATGTTGAGATGTCTTTTTGGGCTCTATATGTTGAGAAGAGAGAGCCAAAAATACTTCCATAACAGAATGCTTTGCCGCTACTTCCACGTTTGCCCAATACAGATTCGGTAAGTTTTTCAAAGCCCAACTTTGAGAAAACGTCCATAATGTGATTAATTCCACCGAAAGAAGTGATATTCTCTTTTTTTATTGCTACCTTTGTCATGTCAGATATTTTATTTGTTGGTAGCACTAAGATAAGTGAAATTTCTGACATATCCAAGTGTTTTGAGAACTATGTTTCTCAGGCATTTGGAGTTCTCACAAGAATTTATGCTGCGGAATTAAGGTAAAACTAAAAGGATGAAAATGTTCTACAAAACGCTATTTTTTAGCACATTAATT
>CAUVDL010000108.1:0-4695 GCA_963550695.1 uncultured Prevotella sp.
GTAGAAGTACCACCGAGTCCAGAACCTGGACCACGACCAATACGACGACGTGAATGTGTAGAGCCAACAGCTGGTTTCAAATTATTTAATTTCATAATTACTGTTTTCTTTAAAAGATTAACTAATCAATTACTGATACCAGGTGATGCACCTTACGGATCATACCGCGGCAGCTTGGAGTATCCTCTACCTCAACAACCTGAGAAATCTTACGAAGTCCCAATGCATGCAAAGTATCCTTCTGGTCTTTAGGAGCACCAATACGGCTCTTAATCTGCTTAATCTTAATTGTTGCCATAATATAATACCTCCAAAAATTAACCGTTAAATACTTTATCCATACTGATACCACGCTCGCCTGCAACAGTATATGCATCACGCATAACAGCGAGGGCAGCGATAGTAGCCTTCACAAGGTTATGTGGGTTAGAAGAACCCTTTGACTTTGCAATCACGTCAGTAACACCTGCGCTCTCAAGAACAGCACGCATAGCACCACCAGCCTTCAAACCAGTACCGGCTGCAGCAGGCTTAAGGAGAACATGAGCACCGCTAAAACGAGCCTCTGCCTCATGAGGAACGGTGCCCTTCAAAACAGGAACCTTTACAAGATTCTTCTTTGCTGAATCTGTACCCTTCTGGATAGCAGCAGTAACCTCACCAGCCTTACCAAGACCCCAGCCAATAACGCCCTTACCGTCACCTACAACGACGATAGCTGCGAATGTGAAAGTACGACCACCCTTAGTAACCTTAGTTACACGGTTGATAGCAACCAAGCGATCTTTCAGTTCTACGTCACTATTTACTTTTACTCTATTCATTGCCATAATCGTTTAGAATTTAAGTCCTCCCTCACGTGCAGCATCAGCCAAAGCCTGTACACGTCCGTGATAGAGGTAACCGTTACGGTCGAAAACAACCTGCTCTATGCCAGCAGCCTTAGCATGCTCAGCAACGAGCGCACCTACCTTCTTAGCCTGATCAATCTTAGCCATTTTCTCAAGGCCAAGTGAAGAAGCTGAAGCGAGGGTTGTTCCGGTCAGATCGTTAATAACCTGTGCATAAATCTGCTTATTACTGCGGAAAACGCTCAAACGTGGGCGCTCAGCAGTACCGTTCACACTCTTACGAATGCGGAACTTTATCTTAATTCTTCTTTGTTCTTTCTTTGTTGTCATAATCGTAATGATGTATTAAAGTTACTTAGCTGCAGCTGTCTTACCAGACTTTCTGCGAATAACCTCACCCTGGAACAGGACACCCTTACCCTTGTAAGGTTCAGGCTTACGGAAAGAACGAATCTTTGCACAGATGAGACCAAGCAGCTGCTTGTCAGCTGATTCAAGAGTGATGATTGGATTCTGGTTACGCTCACTCTTTGTCTCAACCTTAACTTCTGAAGGAAGCTGAATAAAGATTGGGTGAGTATAACCAAGAGAGAACTCTACCAAGTTGCCCTGGTTAGAAACACGATAACCTACACCAACAAGTTCCAATGTCTTTTTGTAACCCTCACTTACGCCAACAACCATGTTATTAACAAGTGAACGATAAAGACCGTGAAAAGCCTGCTTCTGCTTGTAGTTTACTGGGCTATTCTCATCAATTTCGAATGTTACCTGACCGTCCTCGATGATAGTCTTGATAGAAGAATCTACCTTCTGAGAAAGTTCACCCTTAGGACCCTTTACTGTAACAACACCATTGTTAAGAGCAACTGTAACGCCAGCTGGAACACTAATTGGCAATTTTCCTATTCTTGACATATTCAATCCTCCAATTAATAAACATAGCAAAGAACCTCACCACCGATTTTCTCAGCAGCAGCTTCCTTGTCTGTCATTACACCTTTAGACGTGGAAAGGATAGCAATTCCAAGTCCGTTAATTACTCTCGGCATGTCTTTGTAACCAGTATACTGGCGAAGACCTGGGGTAGAAACGCGCTTCAACTTCTTGATAGCACTCTGCTTTGTTACAGGATCGTACTTAAGTGCGACCTTGATTGAACCTTGGGGACCATCCTCAATGAACTTGTAGTTCAAGATGTAACCCTTCTCGAAGAGAATCTTTGTGATAGACTTCTTCAAGTTAGACGCAGGAACCTCAACAACACGGTGATGAGCCATGATTGCGTTTCTGAGTCTTGTCAGATAATCTGCTATTGGATCTGTCATAAAATATAAATGTTTAATTAATCGGGACTACCCCGACAATATTAAAAAATCGCTTGAAAGCGGATAATGAACTGCAAAGATACAAAATTAATTTCACAATTCACTATCCGCGTCGATATATTTGATTACCAGCTTGCCTTCTTTACTCCTGGAATGAGTCCCTGAGATGCCATCTCACGGAACTGAATACGAGAGAGACCGAACTGACGAATGTAACCCTTTGGACGTCCTGTTATCTTGCAACGATTGTGCAAACGGATAGGATTAGCATTCTTAGGAATAGACTGCAACTTGCGAGCAGCCTCATAAGCCTCTTCAGGATCATTTGAAGTAGCGATAATCTTCTTCAGAGCAGCGCGTTTCTCAGCATAGCGAGCAACAAGCTTTGCACGCTTTACCTCGCGAGCTTTCATTGATTCTTTTGCCATATCAATTAATCGTTTTTAGCATTCTTGAATGGAAGTCCGAAGCCCTTCAGCAAAGCATAACCCTCTTCATCAGTCTTAGCTGATGTAACGAAAGTAATGTTCATACCCTGGATGCGGTCAACCTGATCGATATTAATCTCTGGGAAAATAATCTGCTCGGTGATGCCGAGAGTATAATTTCCACGACCATCGAACTTGCTCTCGATACCCTTAAAGTCACGAATACGTGGCAAAGATACGCGAACGAGTTTCTCGAGGAACTCATACATACGCTCACGACGCAGAGTTACCATAACACCAATTGGCATCTTCTTACGCAACTTGAAGTTTGCAATATCCTTTTTAGAATATGTTGCAACAGCCTTCTGACCTGTAATAGAAGAAATCTCGTTCACTGCAACCTCGATAAGTTTCTTATCCTGAGTTGCATCACCAAGACCCTGATTGATAACAATCTTCTTCAAAACAGGAACCTGCATAGCTGAAGAATAGTTAAACTGCTTCTGCAAAGCAGGAGCAATCTGCTCCTTATACTGTTTCTTTAACTGAGCTGTATTCATTACTTAATTTCCTCCCCTGACTTTTTAGCGATACGCTTAACAGTCTTGCCTTCACGTTCAATCTTGATACGTGTAGCCTTACCGCTCTTCGGATCGATGAGACTTAAATTTGAGATATGAATTGCAGCCTCCTGCTTAACGATACCACCCTGAGGGTTTGCAGCAGAAGGTTTTGTGCTCTTAGAGACCATATTCACGCCCTCAACGATAGCACGCTCCTTGTCTGCGATGACCTTAAGCACCTTTCCAGTCTTGCCCTTATCCGCACCGGCAAGAACAATGACCTGATCGTCTTTCTTTATATGGAATTTTGCCATTTTATTATTCTATTTAATAATTAAAGAACCTCAGGTGCCAAAGAAACGACCTTCATGTTCACTGCACGCAACTCACGAGCAACAGGGCCGAAGATACGGCTACCACGAATTTCGCCTGCGTTGTTCAGCAATACACATGCATTATCATCGAAGCGGATGTATGAACCATCAGCACGACGAATTTCCTTCTTTGTGCGAACGATCAAAGCCTTTGATACTGCACCCTTTTTCAATTCACTTGATGGGATGACGTTCTGTACAGCAACTACGATAACGTCACCAACACTTGCATAACGACGGCGAGTACCACCGAGCACACGAATGCACTTAGCTTCACGAGCACCGCTGTTATCACATACTGTAAGTTTTGATTCTGTCTGTATCATAATTACTTAGCTTTTTCTACAATTTGAACTAATCTCCATCTCTTTGTCTTAGAAAGAGGACGAGTCTCCATAATGAGTACTGTATCACCTACATTAGCCTCATTCTTCTCGTCATGAGCATGGTACTTCTTTGTCTTCTGGACAAACTTACCATAAATAGGGTGCTTCTCCTTGAACTTAGCTGCAATAACGATGGTTTTATCCATTTTGTTGCTGATAACGACACCCTGTCTTACTTTTCTTAAATTTCTTGTTTCCATCTGGACCATTGTTATTTATTAAGTTCTCTCTGAGAAAGTTCTGTTTTCATACGTGCAATATCACGACGAGCGGCCTTAATCTGAGATGGATTCTCAAGCGGAGTAATCTGATGATTCAGCTTCATCTTTGCGAGAGCTGTCTCAGCGTTCTCAATTTTCTCAACCAAATCCTTGGTTTCGAGTTCTTTTACTTCTTTAATCTTCATCTTTCTTAAGCGTTTTTATCGAAATCACGTCTAACAATAAACTTTGTCTTAACAGGCAGCTTCTGTGCAGCGAGACGGAGAGCCTCTTTTGCAATATCAAAGCTTACGCCCTCTACTTCAAAGAGAACACGACCTGGAGTAACTGGTGCAACCCATCCTGCTGGATCACCCTTACCCTTACCCATACGAACATCGGCAGGCTTACGAGTGATTGGCTTATCAGGGAAGATGCGAATCCAGACCTGGCCCTGACGGTTCATATAGCGGTTTACGGCTATACGAGCGGCCTCAATCTGACGGCTGTCGATCCACTTAGCCTCAAGTGTCTTGATGCCGAATGAGCCGAAAGCCAGCTGTGT
>CAUVDL010000109.1:0-4667 GCA_963550695.1 uncultured Prevotella sp.
AGACAATGCGCCGAAGTTGTGCCCAACCGATGGCACCAGCACACATGATGCAAGGCTCAACCGTCACATATAGCGTGCAATCTTGCAGATATTTACCTCCCAACTCATTGGCAGCCATGGTTATTGCTTGCATTTCTGCATGTGCAGTAACGTCATTGAGCGTCTCTGTCAAGTTATGGGCACGAGCGATGATACGGTCATGGCATACCACAACAGCACCAACAGGGATTTCACCTTCTTTATATGCAGCTTCGGCTTCAACCAATGCACGCTGCATATAGTATAGGTCTTTCTTGCTTTGTTCTTCTGTACTCATGCTGCAAAAATACGGGTTTTATTTTGATTTTACGAAAGATTATTCTAACTTTGTGCTGTGAATATTGATGTACACAATTATTGACGGGAGTGATAAAGTTTAAGGATTTAGAAGAAGTAGGCTATACCTTTGTTTCATCCGTAAATCGATTTGATACGTATAAAGAATTATCTTATCTCCTTCTAATATTCTGAACCTCTAAAACTTCTGCAAGTTGAGGAAAGAAAGACGCATGGCATATCATAACGAATTAGGTAAATGGGGAGAGGATGTAGCGGTTAGCTATCTCCAACAGTTGGGTTATGTCATTCTTCATCGTGATTGGGATTATCACCATCGAGACTTAGATATTGTCGCAATAGATAATGGTACGCTGGTTATTGTTGAGGTGAAGACACGAAAGAATGAGCAGTTTGCTGATGCTGATGAGGCTGTCACCGTACAGAAAGTGCGTTCGCTCTCGATAGCTGCCAATGCTTACGTCAAGCGATATAATATAAGTTTGGACATTCGCTTTGATATAATTACTGTCGTAGGACAGCCAACAGGAACCAATGAAGTGCGCCATGTGAAGGATGCCTTTCTTCCATTCGTATAAAGAATAGATTGTAAATGAAGATAATAGATGCCGTATTAGGCTTTTTCAAGCCAACAGTAGTAGAGAAAGAAAGAGAGGTGAAAGTCGTAAGACTGGATGCTGTCGATAGTACAAATGCCTATCTGCGCACCTACACACCTGCTGAAAATGAGCCAATGACAGTCGTTGTTGCTGATTATCAGACAGCAGGGAAAGGGCAGGGGACAAACACTTGGGAAAGTGAAGCTGGTAAGAACCTGTTGTTCTCGGTACTTGTTCACCCAACGATGTTGCCTGTTCGTAGTCAGTTTCTACTCTCGGAAGCTGGTGCTTTGGCACTGAAAGAAGCTTTGACAGACTATGTGAAAGACGATATCCACCTGAAATGGCCAAATGACATCTATTGGAAAGATAAGAAACTGAGTGGAACACTGATTGAAACAAAACTTGCTGCGGGGCGTATAAAGGATTGCGTCTTTGGTGTGGGACTGAATGTAAATCAGGAAGAGTTCCAGAGTGATGCCCCTAACCCTGTTTCTCTTTGTCAGATTTTAGGGCATGAGGTTGATAAAGAAGAACTGTTGAATAAGATTATCAAGAAGTTCTCAGAACTCTATCAGCTGTTAGAGATGGGCGGATATAATGATATTAGTGCAATGTATCACGAAGCCTTATACCGTCGTGGAGGCTTTCATAAGTTCCGTGATGCTGATGGCGAATTTGAAGGGGCTATTGTTGAAGTAGAAGACGATGGCCATCTCATCCTCCGTGACAGCAAGGGTATGATACGTGAATATCAATTCAAAGAAGTAGAATTTATTATATAATAAGGTGTTTGGGAAAGTAAAGAAGTTCCTTCAACTCCTTCAACTCCAAAAATAATGGCAAGATTTAAAAGAATCCTCTTGAAACTTTCGGGTGAGAGTTTGATGGGAAAACAGGGCTTCGGTATCGACCCTGAGCGTCTTAGCGATTATGCTAAGCAGATTAAGGAAGTACATGAAATGGGTGTACAGATTGGTATCGTAATCGGTGGCGGTAACATCTTCCGTGGTTTGAGCGGTAGCCAGAAAGGCTTCGATCGTGTGAAAGGCGACCAGATGGGTATGTGTGCAACCGTTATCAACTCTCTTGCACTCAGTTCAGCACTTGAGGCAATCGGTGTGAAAGCAAAGGTTTTGACCGCTATTCGTATGGAACCAATTGGCGAGTTCTATAGCAAGTGGAAGGCTATCGAGGCTATGGAAGCAGGTTATGTTTGTATCTTCTCAGCAGGTACTGGTAGTCCTTACTTTACAACAGACACTGGTTCAAGCTTGCGTGGTATTGAGATTGAGGCGGACGTAATGCTTAAGGGTACACGTGTAGATGGTATCTATACAGCCGATCCAGAGAAAGACCCAACGGCAACGAAGTTCTCTGATATTACATACGATGAGATTTACACAAAGGGTCTTAAGGTAATGGATCTCACGGCAACGACTATGTGTAAGGAGAATGACCTACCTATTTATGTCTTCAATATGGACGTTGTCGGTAATCTGAAGAAGGTTATGGACGGTGAGGATATTGGTACATTGGTACACAATTAAGCCTGATTGTACTTATACTAATATTTGTTGCAGCAGGTAGGTGACTATCTGTCTGCAACAACAAACACAAGAAGAAAATCGACGAGAGAATAGTTCTTAATCCTTAAAACCTTTTGAACATAGATTGATAAGAAATTAATGGATATAAATATTAAATATATACATCGTGCAATGTTATACAAATAATTTTCTTATCTTTGCAGTTCAAATTCTAATAGTATAAAACGATGAATAGAAGAAATACACTACTTTTCCTCTTTACGCTGGTATTTAGCCTCGTGGCTATGGCACAGCAGAACCCTGTTCATTTTTCTGTACAACAGAAGCAGGTTTCCCCAACAGAGGTAGAGGTTGTCTTCACAGCGAAGATCGACCAGGGATGGCACGTATATTCAACGAATCTTCCAGCTGATGGTCCTACATCTGCTTCTTTGCATGTGGACAAAGTGGAGGGGTTGACACCGGTTGGTAAACTCACGCCACGTGGTAAAGAGTTGAATGTTTACGATAAGACTTTTGAGATGAAACTACGTTATTTTGAGAATAGCGTCGGTTTCGTTCAGCGTTACAAGATAACTGCCAAGACTTATAGTATAAAGGGTTATTTGGAATATGGTGCTTGTAACGATGAAATGTGTTTGCCACCAACACAGGTAGAATTCAATTTCAAAGGCAATGGACCTGCTTCCGCTCCCGCAGCAACACCAACAGCTGCTAACGCAGAAACGGAAAAAACAACGACAGCTGCTACTGATGTAGCAGCTGATGGTTTATCTGCACTTACCGCAATGACTGCAGATACAGCTAAGAAGGCTGATGTGTTGCCAGCCGATACAGCAGGACCATTAAAGCAAGAGAATGCACAAGTAAATGCAGATGTTAACTTGTGGCAACCTGTTATCAAAGAGTTGTCAGCCTTTAATAGCACCAAGGATAGCACTAATAGCTCTCTTTGGAGTATTTTCTTTATGGGTATTCTCGGTGGTTTCATCGCTTTACTTACCCCTTGTGTATGGCCTATTATTCCAATGACGGTAAGTTTCTTCCTCAAAAGAGCAAAGGATGACCGTAAGAAGGGTATACGTGATGCAGTGACATATGGCTTGTCAATCATTGTCATTTATATGGGTTTGGCAACGCTTGTTACTTGGGCTTTCGGTCCACAGAAGTTGAATGAGTTGGCAACAAACGCACCGTTCAATGTGTTCTTCTTCCTTTTGTTAGTAGTCTTTGCTTTCAGTTTCTTCGGTTGGTTTGAACTTCGACTGCCTTCTTCATGGGGTAATGCGGTTGACAATAAGGCTTCTGCGACAACAGGTTTGCTTTCTATCTTCCTTATGGCATTTACATTGTCATTGGTAAGTTTCTCTTGTACTGCTCCTGTCGTAGGTCTTCTCCTTGTTCAAGCAGCGACAAGTGGTGACTGGGTAGCTCCTGCTGTGGGTATGTTTGGTTTTGCTTTGGCTCTTGCCTTGCCATTTACCTTCTTTGCTCTCTTCCCAACTTTGCTTAAGAAAGCACCAAAGTCTGGTTCATGGATGAACATGATTAAGGTAGTATTGGGTTTCATCGAGTTGGCATTCTCACTGAAGTTCTTGTCAGTAGCTGACCTCGCATATGGCTGGCACATTCTTGATCGTGAGACATTCCTTTCTATTTGGATAGCTCTCTTCGGTCTCTTGGGTCTTTATCTTATTGGTAAACTCAAGTTCCCGCATGATGATTCAGAACAGAAAGCTATGCCTGTACCAGCTATTATGCTCGGTCTTTGTTCATTGGCTTTCTCAGTTTATATGCTTCCAGGGCTCTGGGGTGCTCCTTGTAAGGCAGTTAGTGCGTTTGCACCACCTATTAATACACAGGATTTTAACCTTGCTCCACAAACGGTACATGCTGCTTATACAGATTATGATGAGGGTATGCGCGCAGCTGCAGCAGCTGGTAAGCCTGTCTTGGTTGACTTTACTGGCTTCGGATGTGTGAACTGTCGTAAGATGGAGGCATCTGTATGGACTGATTCACGTGTAGCAGATAAGTTGAATAAGGACTATGTTCTCATCTCACTTTATGTAGATGATAAGACTCCATTAAAGCAGCCTGTTGAGGTGAAACTCCCAGATGGAACTTCACGTACACTGCGTACTATCGGTGATAAGTGGAGCTATTTGGAGCAGACTAAGTT
>CAUVDL010000110.1:0-4649 GCA_963550695.1 uncultured Prevotella sp.
TCCTTACAGATTTTGCAGATGTTGTTGTCTGTGCTCCTGAAGCAGGACGTTCGGGTTTCTCGTGTGCATTCTCTGTGGTTGATTATCTGCTGTTAAAGAAACGTCACAATATCCCTGACTGTGAGGTGTGGTCATGTACGGGTACACCTGTTGATTGTGTGAAGTTAGCGTTAGATCAGATTCTTGTTGACCGAAAGCCTGATCTTATCTTGGGAGGTATCAATCATGGAGATAATTCTTCTGTGAATAATCATTACAGTGGAACGATGGGTATTGCGTATGAGGGTTGTATGAAATATATCCCTTCTATCGCCTTTTCAAGTTGTGATTATGATCCTAATGCAGACCTTTCTTACCTACGTGATTACGTAAGACTTATTGTCAAGAAAGTTCTTGCTGATGGTTTGCCAAAAGGTGTCTGTCTAAATGTGAACTTCCCTAAGGTTGAGAAATTTGCAGGACTGAAGGTATGCCGTATGGGTTGGGGTAGTTGGGTGAGAGAAGTTGAGGCTTGTAAGCATCCTCGTGGCTTTGATTATTATTGGATGACAGGGCATTATCGTAATGATGAGCCTGATGCAACCGATAATGATCAGTGGGCATTAGCGCATGGATATGTAACTGTTACGCCATCGAAAATTGACGTGACTGATTATGAAGTGCTTGATAAGATGAAAACGTGGGAATCTCTTTAATCCTTTGATGTTATGAAGTATTACCTGATAGTTGGTGAAGCATCTGGCGACCTGCACGCCTCACGCCTTATGCAGTCGTTGATGCAGTATGATGCAGAGGCTGAGTTCCGCTTCTTTGGTGGTGACTTGATGGCGAAAGTGGGCGGCACACGTGTGAAGCATTATCGTGAACTTGCCTATATGGGCTTCGTTCCTGTATTGCTACACCTACCTACCATTTTTAAGAATATGAAGATGTGTAAGGAGGATATTGTGCGTTGGAAGCCTGATGCAGTCATCCTCGTTGACTATCCGGGATTTAATCTTAGTATCGCAAAGTTTGTAAAGAAGAATACCAATATTCCTGTTTATTACTATATCTCTCCAAAGATATGGGCATGGAAGGAATGGCGTATCAAGGCTATCAAACGTGATGTAAGGGAAATGTTCTCTATTCTTCCGTTTGAAGTTCCTTTCTATGAGAAAAAACATAATTACAAAATACATTATGTAGGTAATCCAACTGCCGAGGAGGTTGATAATTTCCGTCATGTCTATTCAGAGTCAAAAGATGAGTTTTGTCAGCGTAACGGCTTGTCTTCTAAGCCTATTATTGCACTCCTTGCAGGAAGCCGTAAGCAGGAGATAAAGGACAATCTTCCTTCTATGCTTGAGGCTGCTCGCCATTTTGAAGATTATCAGATGGTGGTTGCTGCTGCACCTTCTATCACTGAAAGCTACTATAAGAAGTATTTAGGTGATAGCGAGGCAAAGATGGTAAAGACGCAGACTTACGAACTTCTTTCTCATGCCACTGCTGCTCTTGTAACGAGTGGTACAGCAACGCTTGAAACAGCTTTGCTGAATGTTCCGCAGGTTGTCTGCTACGAAACGCCAGTTCCAAAATTGATTCGTTTTGCTTTTAAGCATATTATCAAAGTGCGTTTTATCTCTCTTGTCAACCTTATTGCTGATAAAGAGATTGTGCAAGAACTTCTTGCTGATCGCTTCTCTATTCGCAACATTGCCAACGATTTGTATCGCATTCTTCCTGGTCAGCCTTCACGTGAACGTATGTTAGCTGATTACCAGTTTGTTCGTGAGCGTTTAGGTAATGAAGTGGCACCTGATAATGCGGCGAGGATTATGGTCGAAAAACTATTGGGTAGGCAGGTTTATGAGCTATCGAGTGAGCCAGAAAATGAGTTTGTTAGTGAGGAAACTTATGAATAAATAGACTGCTTGAAACCATGTGTATTAGTAAAGTTGTACATTTGTTTTAGTCAAATAAGTCTATTTATTTCGACTTATTTTCACGAACAAAAAGATTTCTTTTCATGAAAATAATTTGCGATGAATAGATAAATAAAAATAAGGAGAGCTTTTGGCTCTCCTTAATTCTTTGTATCTAATAGCTTTATAAGCTAATTAATTCAATCACTTTATCCACAGCTGATCTGATGCCTTCTGCATTCTTACCACCAGCCTGAGCGTAGTGTGGCTGACCACCACCGCCACCCTGGATGAGTTTAGCAGCCTCACGGATAATCTGACCAGCGTTCAAGCTATGTTCTTTTACCATGTCATCGCTGAGCATGATAGACAATAGAGGACGCTCATCATGTACAGAACCGAGAACACAAACAAGTTTCTCTGGTAATGCCTCACGCACCTTGAAGACGATATCCTTGGCAGAAGCTGGGTCGATTGGCAAAACAGAAGTTACAACATGTACGCCATTCACGGTCTCAGCACGCTCAACCATATTCTTTGCAGCACGGCTAACAGCCTGAGCACGGAAACTCTCAAGTTCCTTCTTCATGTGGTCGTTCTCCTCAACAAACTTAGCGAGAATAGCCTTGAGGTCCTTAGCATTGTTGAACATTGTTCTTAAATCGCGCAAAGTATCTTCAAGAACGTAGATAGCGTTCTCACAAGTTTCGCCTGTCATTGCCTCAATACGGCGTACACCAGCTGCTACACTACTCTCGCCAACAATCTTAAAGAAGCCGATGCGACCTGTTGAGGTGGCATGAATACCACCACAGAACTCACAACTTGGACCGAAACGTACCACACGAACCTTATCGCCATACTTCTCGCCGAAGAGGGCTACTGCACCCATCTTCTTAGCTTCCTCCATTGGCGTTTCACGATGCTCGTCCATTGGATAATCCTTACGAATCATCTCATTGACAAGTTTCTCTACCTGACGAAGTTCTTCATCGGTAATCTTCTGGAAGTGAGAAACGTCGAAACGGAGGGTGTCAGGACTTACGTATGAACCCTTCTGCTCTGCATGCTCACCGAGAACCTGCTTCAAAGCATAGTCGAGAAGGTGAGTTGCAGTGTGATTGGCAGCTGAAGCATCACGCTTTTCAGTGTCTACGCAAGCCATAAAGTCTGCCTCAAGGTTCTTTGGCAATTCCTTAACGATGTGTACGCTCTGGTTGTTCTCACGCTTAGTATCGATCACGTTGATTGTCTCGTCCTCACTAACGAGTACACCCTGGTCGCCTACCTGACCACCCATCTCACCATAGAAAGGAGTATAGTCGAGTACCAGTTCATAGAAACTGTTCTTCTTCTGAGTCACCTTGCGGTAACGGAGGATGTGGCACTCATATTCTGTGTAGTCGTAACCAACAAACTCTTGCTCGCCTTCACGCAGTATTTCCCAGTCACCATTCTCAACAGCAGCAGCATTGCGCGCACGTGCTTTCTGCTGTTCCATCTCCTCGTTGAACTGCTTTTCATCAACGGTATATCCGTTCTCTGCGCAGATAAGTTCGGTGAGGTCAAGTGGGAAACCGTAGGTATCGAAGAGGCGGAAAGCCTCCTTACCATCGAGTTGAGTCTGACCATGTGCCTTCAGCTCGTCCATTGCACCGTTAAGGAGCATGATACCCTTTTCCAATGTGCGAAGGAATGAGTCTTCCTCTTCCTTCATTACGCGACCAATCAACTCACGCTGTGCGGTGAGTTCTGGGTATGCAGTACCCATCTCACGTACCAATACATTGAGTAATTTGTACATGAAAGCCTCCTTCTGGCCAAGGAAGGTATAAGCGTAACGTACGGCACGACGAAGGATTCGACGGATAACGTAACCAGCCTTAGCATTACTTGGCAACTGACCGTCAGCAATTGAGAAAGCAACAGCACGAAGGTGATCGGCTACAACACGCATAGCGATGTCTACCTTCTGCTCTTCATTGATACCCTCACCATTATCACCTTCTGGGAAGGTGTGGTTATACTTCTTGCCTGAGATCTTCTCAATCTCTGCAATAACTGGTGCAAAGATATCTGTATCGTAGTTAGAGTTCTTGCCTTGCATGAGACGAACGAGACGTTCAAAGCCCATACCTGTATCGATAACATGCATCTTTAATGGATCAAGGCTACCGTCTGCCTTACGATTAAACTGCATGAATACGATGTTCCAAATCTCAATGACCTGTGGGTGATCCTTGTTTACAAGTTCCTCACCAGGTACCTTTGCTTTCTCTTCCTCTGAACGGAAGTCAATATGAATCTCTGAACAAGGACCGCAAGGACCTGTGTCACCCATCTCCCAGAAGTTATCATGCTTGTTGCCATTGACGATATGGTTCTTCGGGAAGTGCTTCTCCCAGTAGCTTGCTGCCTCATCATCACGTGATATTCCCTCTGCCTCATCACCTTCAAAGACGGTTACATAGAGATCTTTTGGGTCGAGGTGGAGTACGTCTACAAGGTATTCGTATGCATAATCGATTGCTCCTTCTTTGAAGTAATCACCGAAGCTCCAGTTACCTAACATCTCAAACATGGTGTGGTGGCTGAGAGCTGCATCACGGCCAACCTCTTCCAAGTCATTGTGCTTACCACTCACACGTAGACATTTCTGTGAGTCAGTGCGGCGGCGAGGCTCTGGTTCCTTTGTTCCGAGGATAATATCTTTCCACTGGTTCATACCAGCATTAGTGAACA
>CAUVDL010000111.1:0-4641 GCA_963550695.1 uncultured Prevotella sp.
TCTGGAAACTTTCAATGTCATCAGCATTCAATCCTGCAATAGCAGAAGAAATCAAAGTTTTTGCATCACCTGATGACAACGAACTTGCATCAACATTGGCAATATCTTCCATGATGACTCCATCAACAACCCACAAAGGTTTTGACGAACCGAAGATTGACGTGTTACCACGCACACGAATCTTAGGAGCTGTACCGAACGTACCTGATACGTTCTGAACGCTCACACCAGCAGCACGTCCTTCGAGAGAACGACTCACGTCTGCCATACCATCGAGCTTTGCCTTTGAAGCATCAATCTTGGTTGCAGCACCAGAGAAGAGGCGTTTGTCTTGCTGGGTCATACCCGTTACGACGACCTCAGTAAGCTGATGATTGTCATTAGAGAGGACAACCTTCATGCCATCTTTTGCTGTTACGGTCTGAGTGACCATACCAATGTAACTGACTACGAGTTTCTTTCCTGCAGGAACGTCGATAGTGAAGTGACCATCAATATCGGTAACTGTACCCGTCGTAGTACCTTGTACCATGACAGATGCTCCGATAACGGCTTCTCCATCGCCCTGAGAAACTACGGTTCCGTTAATCTTTGCCTGACCAAACGCTGTTCCTAATGACAGGATAAGACCAAACAAAAAGAGAGTAATTCTTTTCTCCATAGATCTCTTTTGATTATTAAATTATTATTGTGTAACTGTTTCGCTAAACTTTACGTTTTTATTTCTTAATGAAACATTTTATTAGAGATAGGTCATAAACTTAAATGTATTGCTGCTTTTTTACAACATACAAAGATTATTACTTTCATGGGTTGCAAATGTATATTTTATTTATAGAAATCGCAAGCATTTTTCGGGAAAAATTACATTCTCTACTAAAATTTAATTAAATACTTTGGAATTTCAACAAAAGAGTACATAAAACACCTATAATTATAAACAAAAGAGTGTGCAGTTGACAAGTTTACATATTTGATTGATAAGTAAACATGTTTACAAATAAACAACTTATTTACTATGATGAAAGACAAAATGCACAAAAAGAGACAGAATGACATAAGAACAGAAAAAGACAAGATAAATAGAAAATAAAAATACAAAATCACAAAGTATTTGTTTTTCCTTTTTACTCTTGAAAGACAATATAATACAAGAAATGCAGAACTGCCTATATAACACAAATCTATAAAACAAAAAGTAAAAGGGTAGCAGAGTTGTAATTTGCTCTGTTACCCTTTTCCTTTGAAAGTTTGTTTCAGGGATGTCACGCTATCTACACCCCTCTCTTCAGAGAAGGGCTTGAAAAAAGGGGACACACAACTCTCCTTACCTCCTTATTAAATGAACAACAAGCCCACTTGGAAGACCACAGCACTAACCACCCAAGCCAATACCGTAGTGTAACCTGCAGCAAAGAGTGCCCAACCCCAGCTGCCTGTTTCCCCCTTAATAGCTGCTATTGTAGCCACACAAGGGAAATAAAGCAGTACAAAGAGTAGGAACGAGAAGGCTGTCAGTGTTGCAATAGGCTCAGCTTCCTCATAGCTAATGTTATGCATAGTTGCCACATCCTTTGTAATCAAATTATGTAGTTTTGAGTATTTGCCCACCTCACTACTATAACCGCTATCGTCAGAGAAGCTGTCATCATTAGAATAGAGTACACCCATTGTTGATGCTACAATCTCTTTTGCACCCATACCAGACAACAAACCTACATCCAACTTCCAACTGAAACCTTGTGGTCGGAACACGGGTTCAACGGCTTTACCGATTCGACCGATATAGCTCTGTTCCTGTCGTGCTTGATTATCCATGTTCGGATCGTCTGGGAGAGGGAAGTAGCCTAATGCCCATACAATGATAGAAGCTACAAGGATGATACCTCCCATCTTCTTCAAGTACTGCTTACCTTTCTCCCATGTATGACGACCTATTGCCTTCCATGTTGGAAAGCGGTAAGGTGGTAGCTCCATTACAAATGGCGTATCCTCACCTTTTACTACAAAGGCAGAGAACAGACGACTCATCACCACTGCCATCAGCACACCTATTATATATAAGGAGAGCATGGCAAGCGAACGATATTTCAATGCAAAGAACGACCCCGTAATCATTACGTAAATTGGTAGACGAGCCGAACAACTCATCAATGGGAGTATCAGCATCGTTACCAACCTACTTCTCCGACTCTCAATCGTACGTGTAGCCATCACCGCTGGCACATTACAACCGAAGCCCATGATAAGTGGGATAAATGACTTTCCATGCAGTCCCATCTTGTGCATCAGTCGGTCCATGATGAAGGCGGCACGTGACATATAGCCGCAATCCTCCATATAGGAGATAAAGAAGTAAAGTATCAATATCTGAGGGAGGAACACGATAACAGCTCCTACACCGCCGATAATACCATCGACAATCATATCTTTTACTGGTCCGGCAGGCATATTCTTAGAAATGAACTCGCCTAACCAACCCACACCAGCCTCTATCCAATCCATTGGATACTGTCCAATGACGAAGGTTGCCGTGAACATCACCAACAAAACGAAGAAGAAGATTGGGAAACCAAAATACTTATTCGTTAGTATGCGATCGATAACGTGGGTTGTCTGATAGGTGTCTTTCTTATCACCTGTTGAGAAGTTTGCTTCCTTCAACGCACCATTAATGAAACCATACTTAGCATCCATGATGGCAGTCTCGCTATCGTTGCCCGTCTCCTCCTTTACACGAGCAGCAGCCGTATCACGATGTTTGAATATCTCAATCGAATCGCCTAACGGACTAATAAGTTGCTCCACGTCCTTATCATGTTCTAAAAGCTTAATAGCAAGATAACGAGTAGAATAACGATGACAGAGCTCAGGGTATTTCTTCAAATGCTCCTGCATCTCTTTGATACCATGCTCTATCTCATGTCCGTGGTTAATATGAATATGGCGGAACTGCAACGACTCATCTTCTTTCCCTTCATAAACGGAGATAATCTGACGGAAAAGTTCCTTCACACCCCTACCATTAGTAAATACCGTTGGTACCATCGGCACCCCAAAGAGTTCTGAGAGCTTTTGTGCATCAATATGATCACCACGCTGTTCTGTCTCATCAAACATATTGAGGGCACAAACCATGCGTATGTGCATGTCTATCAGCTGGGTTGTAAGATAGAGATTGCGCTCAAGATTAGACGAATCAATCACATTGATAACTACATCTGGTGTCTTGTCAACCAACTGCTTACGCACATAGAGTTCTTCAGGGCTATAGGCAGAAAGACTATAAGTGCCGGGAAGGTCTACAAGGTTAAAGACATAGCCATCAAACTCGGCACGTCCCACCTTCGCATCTACCGTCACTCCCGAATAGTTGCCTACACGTTCGTGTGCTCCTGACGCAAAGTTGAAGAGCGATGTCTTACCACAATTCGGATTACCAACAAGTGCCACATTGATTGTACGGCTCTTACAGCTCACAGCATCTGACAAGGCCTCTGGGATTAGTTCCTTATCTGTGCTATCGTATGCGGAGGAGTCCATCTCAACCTTATTGTCTTCACGCCCCTCTCCGTTATCAGCAGTACGTGCCTCAACATCCGACAACACCTCAATCTGGTCAGCCTCGCTATGACGAAGACTAACCTCATAACCCATAATCTTATATTTAACAGGATCCTGCAAAGGTGCATTGAGCAATACCTCAACGGTCTTGCCCTTGATAAATCCCATCTCTATTATTCGTTTACGAAAACCACCGTGTCCCGATACTTTTACGATAACACCAGTTTCTCCCGTTTTTAATTCTGATAGCTTCATAGCTTTGATAATTTAGAATTCAAAGTTCATAATTCATAATTATGATTACTTCTGTCTGTTGTATTTATTGCTGCAAGCAACTTGTTTACTTGCCTACTTGTCGACTCGTTCACTTGTCAACTTTTCAAAGTCCCTTTGTCTTTTTATCAAGCAACTTGTTCACTTGTCAACTCGTTTACTCGTCAACTTAACTACATCTTAACGAACAAAGGTAATGAAAAAAAACAGAATAGAAAATGTTTATATAGTAAATACCTAATAATGGGGATAGGTAACGGCATGAAAACAAGGTTATAACAGGTATTTTTCTTCATGAATAATGACAATACACTTGCCAGAGGGATGAGGTAATAAAAGCCTCCTTACACAAAGAGCTACTATTACCAAGCCTACAAGAATAGTTTTGTTTTAGTTTGCTGTCACTTTTAACACTTTGCGTAACAATACTGTAAATTAATGAGTTAAGTAATGATTGTGGCTGACAGAAGTGACAGCAACTCTGAAATACAGAGAAGATAAGACGTCTACTATCAATTTATAAACAAGGCGTTTATCCTCAAAGTTATTAGGAATCTGTACGCTATACCTCCGTCGCTCTTTGTTTCATCGTTCTCTCTGTGCCATTTCCTTATCTCCGTTCCCTCCGTTTCTCCGTATGACTTATCATGTAAGTTTGTAAATAAAATTCACAACCTTGAAAGATAAAGACCATCTTTTAGACTTGACTTAACGCCCTTTTGACTTGCAAAAGATGCTCTTTGAGAGCCTTACTAACGCCCTTTTGAAGTCCAATTAAGCACCTTTTACTTTCTTGTTCTGTAA
>CAUVDL010000112.1:0-4524 GCA_963550695.1 uncultured Prevotella sp.
TCTGATTTATGCCAAACAGTTTACACGACCTATATTGTATTCACGGATGACATTTGTCATATAATGAAACATCTTACGCATAACACTCATATTCTTTACTTTCTCTTTCATAACGTTTCCTTTCCTCTATTGAGTTATACAATCTTTTATTTGTGTTCCTATTGAGACTGAAGCCCATTTTTATCAGCAACCTCTTTGTTATCCTTATGAGGTGCTGCTTGTGCTGTTTTGTGTTTGCAAAGTTAGTACACTTTCCAAAAACTAACAAAGGAAACTTACATTTTCACTTCGTTTTTCTATTAAATTTTGACTTGCGTCAATAAGATTGACAAGTATCAATCCAGCTATTTGACATACATCAACTCATATCTATAACTGTTTCAACATCCTCTAAACAAAGATATTATGATAAAAAAAAGCCAGAAAGACAAGTATCACATTTTCTTTTCTTATCTTTGCACTATGAACACAAACGAAAATCATAGCTTTCGATTACCTGCTGAGTGGGAACCACAAAGCGGAGTTATACTGATATGGCCGCATGAGGATACCGATTGGTGTCCTTATCTTGAAGATATTACCGAGGTTTATCTTCAAATGGCGGATGCTATCACACGATATGAGGCATTGCTTATTACAGCAAGAGACACTGAACTGGTACACTCTTTACTGGCTGAAAGGCTGACAGAGGAACAGATGAAACGTGTAACGCTCTTTGCTTGTGATAACAATGACACATGGGCACGTGACGTTGCTCCAATTTCGCTCATATCAAACAAGACATCAAAGGATAGCTTCCAGCCACTTCACCTACTCGATTTCTGTTTCAATGGATGGGGTGAGAAGTTTGCAGCAGAAAAGGATAATAGGATCAATCGACAACTTTACGAGGCTGGACTCCTCCAAGGAGTATTAGAAAACCACAAGGATTTTGTACTGGAAGGTGGTTCTATAGAGAGTGATGGAGAGCGTACGCTCTTTACAACAACGAGTTGTCTGATGGCACCACACCGTAACCAGCCTCTCACACAGGAGGATATAGACAAACGATTGCGCCTATTCTTCCCAAATGTAGAGCGAGTTATATGGTTAGATTATGGTCAGTTAGCAGGCGATGATACAGACGGACATATTGATACCATCGTACGTATTGCACCAAATAACACCTTATTATATATAGGGTGTAACGATAAGGAAGATGAGCATTATGAGGACTTCCGACTCTTAGAGGAACAGTTGAAGCAACTTCGCACACAGGATGGTAAGCCTTATCGCCTACTCCGTCTTCCTATGCCTGATGCTATCTATGATGATAACGAGCGTTTGCCTGCAACACATGCAAACTTCCTTATCATCAATGGAGCTGTACTTGTTCCAACCTACAACCAACCCGAAAAGGACAAAGAAGCTTTGGACACAATTCAAGAAGCTTTCCCTGATCGTGAAATCATAGGTATTGACAGCCGTACTATTATCAGACAGCATGGTTCCATACACTGTCTGACAATGCAGCTACCAGCAAATGGATAAAACCACTCTTTGTTTGAGTTGGTAACAAATGGAATAGTAATAAAAGAATACAGAACAATAAACATAAACAGGGCTAACACCTTTATTATGAGAGAACTTAAAATAGGCTTCCTACAACAACATAATGTTGAGGATATCAAAAACAATATAGAGCGATTGGCTGAGGGAATTACAAACTTAGCACAACGTGGTGCGGAACTTGTTATCCTCCAAGAACTGCACAATTCACTTTACTTCTGTCAGACAGAGGACGTAAACAAGTTTGACTTGGCTGAGACTATACCGGGTCCCTCTACTGGCTTTTATGGTGAGTTGGCACGCGAACTGGGTATTGTCATCGTGACATCACTTTTTGAAAAACGCGCACCAGGACTTTATCATAACACTGCCGTAGTGATAGAGAAGGATGGTAGTATTGCTGGTAAATATCGCAAGATGCATATTCCAGATGATCCAGCTTACTATGAGAAGTTCTACTTCACACCAGGCGACCTCGGATTTCATCCAATTGATACAAGCGTAGGACGCCTTGGTGTACTTGTTTGCTGGGATCAGTGGTATCCTGAAGCAGCCCGTCTAATGGCATTGCAAGGTGCAGATATGCTTATCTACCCTACAGCTATCGGCTACGAGAGTAGTGATACGGACGAGGAAAAGCAGCGTCAGCGTGAGGCATGGACAACAGTCATGCGTGGTCATGCCGTTGCTAACGGTTTGCCAGTAATCGCTGTAAACCGTGTCGGTCATGAACCTGACCCAAGCGAGCAAACTCAAGGTATTCAGTTCTGGGGAAGTAGCTTTGTTGCTGGTCCACAGGGAGAGCTACTCTATCGTGCTTGTGACAACGACGAGGAAAGCGTTATCCTCAACATCAATCTTGACCATAGCGAGAATGTACGTCGTTGGTGGCCTTTCCTGCGTGACAGAAGAATCGATGGGTATGGGGAGATAACTAAAAGGTTTATAGATTAAAACCTTCGCCTAACCCCTCCGAAGGAGGGGAAAAGCCCCCACCACTCTCCTGAATCAACGGTCACTCACTGAAGGGAAGTAATGAGAGAGGGAGTCTTAACGGAATAAAAGATTCTCTCTTTATTAATGATTACAGCTTGATAGGACTTAAATAAGGTTCATCCGACATTTCGAGTGATGAACCATAAGCTCTTATATTCATATAGTTACGAAGTAATAGCCTCCACTAAAAGCCTATAAAAAGCCATTTTATAAAAACAAAAAATCATAATTCAAGCTTTTCTAAAGTCGGCGTTGCCGAACTGCTGTGCGACATCGTTAAATCCTTTTATATAAAGCTGTTATTAATGGAGGTTTGTTATCTTCTACGACAACGTTGATTATATCTATCACTCCAAATTCCTGATGAACCCATATAATGACTCTAAAGGATTTGCAACAATTGGAGTTGGACACTTACTTCATAAAAGCAAAGTAACAGATGCTGATAGAAGGGCATGGACAAGATTTACGAAAAACGATGCAAAAAAACTTTTAATGAAAGATTTAAAAGAAACATTTGAGCCTAAAATTCGCGCTTTAGTAAAAGTACCTCTATCACAAAATGAATATGATGCCATTTGCTCATTTGCATTTAATATCGGAGTTGGAAGAGGATTTCCTTCTTCCGAATTTTTGAAAGAACTAAATAAAGGGCACTATGATGGGACACTGATGCTCCATTGGAGACGTCCGAGCGAAATAATAGGGAGAAGGAAAAAAGAAGTTGAATTGTTTAATCATGGAGTATACTAGAAATGAGAATGAAAATGTTAATTTTAATTGGCTTCATCACCGTAAGTTGTACATCAGCACCTAACAAGAAGTGTATTGTACAAAAAAATCAAGTAAGAGTCATAAAAACAGAGAAATCTACAGCATTCAAGTATTTACAAGGTATTTGGATAATACCACATGCAGCTGATATACGAATTGTTTTTAAAAATGACTCTACTTTTGAGTTTCATGATTATAACTCAATCAAAGATTCTATAGAGATTTTAAAAGGTATATATGTATTAAATAATGATCAACTTACACTTAGATATACTGATAGACCTCAACAGAAGTTTATCTATCACTTTGGCAGATATGAGGACGAGCGTTATATTAGAAAAGGAAAGTACTATTTTGTAAAACAATAAGTCACGACTTGAGAGTGATTTAATCCCCCCTTTCGGGGCAGGGGTATTTGTGGTACAAGTGGTAATTTGTGGTACAAAGACACACCTTGCCAGTATAAAGAAAGAGAAAGTTTGTTATGTTCCATAAAGTAACCTTTCTGGGGTGCTTTTGATAGACGAGAGTTCAAAGTTCAAAAAGTAAGTCAAGAGATAAGTTTGGGCCTTCAGTATTTTGGAGTGATAGTGTTTAATATCTGATTATCAATAACTTTTATAATTTAAACACTTTTATATCCCCTTTGTTTAGTGATATTAAAGAATACAAAGTACTAATTTAAAGGTTACGAAAGTTGTTGTTGTATCACATGGGTTATACACGCTACAAAACGCTTATAATGAATTATTTACAAATCTTCTTTACTAACAAGTGGCATAAAGGAAATTATCGCATCACTCCAAATTTCGGAAGAGCCTTAAATAACATCTCCTTCCACACGGAATATGATAATAAGTAGAACCTATCTAACAAGATAGTACGACTTAATATGCCATCCGCACCATTGGTGTTTACCATGAGCACCACACGTGCTGAGCACCAACACATAGGCTGGATATGGATTAAGCGTTGCATTGTAATACCCAAAGAGCCATACCAAACTCATTCTTAGAGTTTGATATGGCTCTTTTTCCTTTATCAACATGATTAGCCGCTTACGCCCATTATTGGTTTGACCATCTTTTCCTACAAAACAGATAATCCGCCCATTACTTCCCTTCGTTCTGTAACCACAGATTCAAGAGAGGAGTCGAGGGGGGAGGCTTTAGATCAACGGCATTCCTGCCTCTTCGCACTCTCTTC
>CAUVDL010000113.1:0-4515 GCA_963550695.1 uncultured Prevotella sp.
AGGCTTTGCTTATAATTAATATAGTTCCATACCCAGTTGAGCAGAATAAACGTCTTATTCTTTACACCAAGGATAGAACGGAGGTGAACAACAAGCCACAATGCCCAAGCAAGGAAACCACCAAACCTCTTTCCAGAGATTTCGGCTACGGCGTGGTTACGTCCAATAGTTGCCATTACACCGAGATTCTTATATCTGAAAGGCTTTAGTTCTTTCCCCTTCAACATTGCTTTGAAGTTTTTTGCAACAGTCTTTGCCTGCTGCATAGCAACCTGTGCTAACTGTGGATGACCGAGTGGATATTCCTCATCTCCCTCGACAAGACTCACATCACCAATAGCATAGACATCTTCTACACCTTTCACACGACAAAAACGATCGGTTAAGAATCTACCAGCATGACCTATACTCTCTGCAGGAAAGCCCTCGATAGTGTTCGCACAAATACCACTCACCCAGATAACTGTCTGTGTAGGAATCTCTAAGCCTGCACTGGTTTTCAGAACACCATCTTTGTATTCTGTAGCAAACTGCGGCTGACGAATATGAACATGCAACTCCTTTAAATCGCGTTCTACTCGTTTTGATGACACTGGATCCATAGCTGAAAGAAGACGATCAACAGCATTAACGAGATAGATATGCATCTGGGAAGAATCAAGGTCGGGATAATCACGAGCAATGATGTTCTTCTTCATCTCTGCCACAGCACCCGCAATCTCTACCCCAGAAGCTCCACCACCAACAACGACAATATTCATTAAAGCTTGTTTGCGTGCTGGATCTTCCTCTGTTAAAGCAAGTTCAAGATTACGGAGAATAGTATTACGGAGTTTCATAGCCTCACTAACCGATTTCATCGGAAGTGTTGTTGCTTCGATATCCTTATTACCAAAGAAGTTTGTCTTTGCTCCAAATGCCAATACAAGATAGTCATATTCAATCTCACCCACAGTCGTGTTGATTGTTTTTTTAGCCGTATTCACCGACTCCACCTTTGCCATTCGGAAGAAAAAATCCTTTCGACCTTGGAAAATTCGTCGGAAAGGAAAGGATATACTACTTGGTTCAAGACCACCCGAAGCCACCTGATAAATCAATGGAGGGAACTGATGATAGTTATTCTTATCTACTAACACTACTTGATAGTCATCGTCCACTAATTTGAAGGCCAATTCCAAACCTCCTAATCCACCACCAACAATTACAATTCTCTTTTTGTCAGTGCGTTCAATGTTTGCTTTCATTATCCTGCTTTTATTTATGTTTGTTTTCTATGATTTTTATAGAAATAATCGTGCCAAAGGCATTTTTTCAAAGTAAAAGTGATACAGTTTATATATAAATTAATTTTGTAAGTCTTTCTTCTGGGAAGAGTTCACGTGCAACGGTTTGCACCTCCTCAGCTGTAATTGCATCAATATTACGATAAAGTACAGATATATCTTTCTTCCATCCATAGTGGAGAAAGCCTTTGCCAAAATCTAAAGCAAGGTTTTCACGGTTGTCACAGGCAATGCCAATTTGTCCTTTAATCTGCTGTTTAGCTACTGCTAACTCTTCATCCGTCAATGGAGTATCGATGAAACGGTCGAGTTCTGCACGTACAAGGCGCATACATTCGTCTAAATCATCGGCATCACAACCGAAGTATATAGCCCAAATACCCGTTAACGAATAGCTCACCATAGAACTATCTACCGTATAGACAAGTCCACGACGTTCACGAAGTGCAAGATTCAAACGGGCACTCATACCTGGTCCACCTAAGATGTTATTCAATAGATAAAGTGCCATACGTCTTTTGTCATGTATGCTATAAGCACGATTACCAATCATCACGTGGGCTTGGTGAGTATGCTTATCTACCTTAACAGTCTGTGGCTTGTATTCACTCAACGCAGGAAGCGGAATTTCTATTGGTTTTTCTGTTTCGCCATTTACCTTTACTTTACAGTCATTCTCTTTCTCTAAAAGACTGAGCAAATTGTCAAAATCTATATCACCATACGCGAAAAACACCGATTTCATCGGTCTATAATGCTTTTTTGTGAATCGAAGTGCATCCTCAGTTGTGAACTTCCGAACACGCTCTGCCGTTCCAAGGATACTATGTCCTAAAGGATGTCCACAGAAGATAATATTTTCAAACTCATCATATATTAACTCTGCAGGACTATCATTATAAGATTCGATTTCATCGCAAATAACTTCTACTTCCTTGTTAATCTCATTTTGTGGATAGATACTGTGGAAAACAATATCTGTCAGAAGATCTATTGCCCGTGGGAGATGCTCCTTCAGAATTGCCGAATAATAAACCGTATCAGTCTTTGTGGTAAAGGCATTGAGATCGCCGCCTACTTGCTCAAGACATTGAATAACATCAATTGCTGTTCGGCGAGTTGTACCTTTGAAGGTAACATGCTCGCAGAAATGAGCAATCCCCTCCTCGTCAGGGAGCTCATTGGCTGTCCCGACATTGATTTGATACCCACAATAGACCACTGGTGAGGCCGTTGAAAGGGCTATGATGCGCAGTCCGTTCTCTAAGACTGCAGTCTGATATCTTGTCATAGGGTGCAAAATTAAGAAAAAAGAATGAAAAGTAATAGACTTTAATAGACAAAGAAAAAAGAACTCAATTCATTTTGTGTTCCGCCTAAATTTCAGTATATTTGCACAACTAAAGTGAGACACAACATAATTCACAATAAAATGCGAAAAGTTATAGGTATAGGTGAAACCGTCTTAGACATCATCTTTAAAGATAATAAACCAGTTGAGGCAGTTCCAGGGGGATCTACCTTTAACGCCATTACGTCGTTAGGACGCTGCGGAGTCAACACTTCGTTTATCTCTGAGGCGGGTAATGACCATGTTGGAAAATACATCATTGACTTCTTAAAGGATAATGGTGTAAATGCAGATAATGTATCAACCTTTCCTGATTCTAAGTCACCTGTATCGCTCGCATTCCTCAATGAGAAGAATGATGCCGAGTATATCTTCTACAAAGACCACCCACACGATCAATTAGACTTTACTTTTCCTGATATACAGCCCGATAATATCGTACTTTTCAGTTCTTTCTATGCGGTAAATCCTGTGATTCGTCCGCAGGTTGTGGGACTTCTTGATTATGCACGTTCGCATGGCGCAATCATCTACTACGATGTTAACTTCCGTCCTGCACATAAGGATGATGTTATTAAGATTACGCCTAACTTGATAGAAAACCTCGACTATGCGGATATTGTACGTGGTAGCCATGAGGACTTTGCAACGATTTATAAGAAGGGAGATGCTGATAAGGTTTATAATGCGGAGATTTCTTTCTATTGCAAGCAGTTTATCTATACACAGGGAAGTCAGCCTGTTGAAGTACGCAGTGGCAAGGAACTAAAGAAATCATATCCTGTACTCGAAACTAATGTTGTCAGTACAATCGGAGCTGGTGACAACTTTAATGCAGGCTTCATCTTCGGTATGCTGAAACATGGTATCACTCGTGCCGACCTGGAGAGAGGACTGACAGAAGAGCAATGGGATAAGCTCATCAACTACGCTTTGGCGTTCTCTGCAGACTGCTGCAAGGACATCTTCAACTATGTAAGCAAGGACTTTGGTGAGAAAATGAAAGAGGGGGGGTATAATTAGTCTTATTTGCCTAATTAGCCTAATAAGCCCAATTAGCTTAAAAAAGAAACTACATAAATTCAAAAATAAAATGATAGAAATTGCCAATAAAGTTTATTACGTAGGAGTTAACGATCGTAATAAGAACCTTTTTGAAGGATTATGGCCATTGCCTTATGGTGTGAGCTATAACTCTTACCTGATTGATGATGAGAAGGTTTGCCTTATTGATACAGTTGAAGTAGACTTCTTTACACAGTTTATTGAGAGACTCCATGAAGTGTTGGGCGACCGACAGATTGATTACTTAGTCATCAACCACATGGAGCCTGATCACTCTGGTTCAATAGGTTTGTTGCGTAAATATTATCCTAACATTCAAGTTATCGGTAACAAGAAAACCTTTGATATGATGTCAGGATTCTATGGTGTCAAGGAGAATACAATCGAGGTTAAGAATGGTGAGGAGTTGAACTTAGGTAATCATACTCTGCAGTTCTTTATGACTCCTATGGTTCACTGGCCTGAGACGATGATGACACTCTGCAAAGGTGAGGTCAGTCACCTCTTTACGGGCGATGCATTCGGATGTTTTGGTGCATTAAATGGCGGTCTCATCGATCAAGAGATTGATACAGATTGGTGTTGGTTAGAGATGGTTCGTTACTATTCTAACATTGTTGGAAAATATGGAACACCCGTTCAGAACGCATTGAAGAAGCTTGCTGGTATTCATATCGACTATATCTGCTCTACCCACGGACCAGTATGGCACAAGTATGTTGACAAAGTTATCGGATTGTACGACCGTATGTCTAAGTACGAAACAGAGCCTGGTTTGGTGATTTGCTATGGTACAATGTATGGCAATACAGA
>CAUVDL010000114.1:0-4458 GCA_963550695.1 uncultured Prevotella sp.
GACTTTTAAAAATGAAAAAGATGAAGAAAGGAATCGCATTGCTGTGCCTTATGGCTCTTACAATAGGTTTTATGGTGTCATGTAGCAAAATGGATGTAGGCTATTTGAGAACAACGGGTGCATCATTTACTCCCGACTCTCTTAATGCCTTTCATAATGTTGATACTACGAGTGAGCGTGGTAAATACAAGCAACCATTCGTTTCAACACGTATTCAAGGTGTTGCTGGTACTAACCCTATCAATTATGAGTTGTCTGGGGTTAAGGCTGACAACCAAGAACAGGCACAGTTGTTTATGAAACTCTACAAGGAAGGTAAGATTTCTGTGACTGGCGGCTTGATAGTAGTTACGCAAGATGCTGCACAACAGTTGCCTAATGGTAGATATCATCTCTCTATCAAGGTGTATAATGAAGACCATGAGACTGTCTTGGAGAATATCTTCAAGGTGGTCGTGACAGATGATGAGCTACTTGTCGACTAATATTAATAATGGTAAATGACAAGTGCACATACTACGTTCCGCGTTGATAGAATATGTATTCTCGTCATTGTATGAGAAAGACAGACGTGAGTAAATCTCAATGCTGTAAGTAGATGATGGTTAAATAGATAAATTGAATGAAACAATCCATTAAAAACAGATTAAATATGAAAAGAAGAAGATATATCTTACTGCTTGTATCTCTTTTGATGATGGCAGTACAGCTCCATGCACAGCAGGGTGTAGAAGCAACAAATGGCATAAAGTTCTTTAAGGGTACTTTCAGTGAGGCCTTAGCACAAGCTAAGCAGGAGAATAAGATTGTTTTTGTTGACTTCTATGCAGTGTGGTGTGTTCCTTGTAAGAAAATGGCAAAGACTGTTTTCACACAGGAAGAAGTAGGAAAGTATTTCAATGAGCACTTCATCAGTTTGCAGTTGGATGCTGAGAAGGGTGAGAATGTTGATATTGCTAAAAACTACAAGGTAGCTGCATATCCAACAGTAGCTTTCATTGCACCAGATGGTAAGGCTTTGTCTGTGAATACAGGTGCAATGGATAAGGACGAACTTATGGAGGCCGCTAAGATTGCAGCTGGCGAGAGTGTAAGTTTTGAAGAACTTTATAACAAATACAAGGCTGATAACAACGATCTTGATGTTCAGCAACAACTTCTTCTCAAGGCACCATCTTTCTTACAGGCACAGGAGGGTATGGATGCAGACAAGTGGGTAACACGTTTGCAGAAACTTTATAAGAGCTATGTGGCTGCAAAGGCTCCATTGAAGCTTATCAATGAGAATGATTATCGTATCATTCTTACATTGGAAGGTGATGAAGATAAGGAGCACAAGCAGTATATGATTGATCTTATGAACGATCATCTTGATGATTGGATGAAGAAACTTGGTAAGGCACCTGCCTACTACATTGTTGAGGCTAACGACATCTTTGCTGAGGATATGGCAAAGGATGGCAACGTAAAGTACAAGGACTATGTAGAGAAAGTTAAGAACCAGTATGCAAAGGCATACGAAGTTGTTGGCTTGACAGGTATTACTCCATACGAGAAGGCTAAGCTCTACTTTGATGCTCTTTTCAACTTGTATAAGAATAAGGATGTGAATGGTTATGTGAAAGCTATGGAGACCTATTTTGGCAAGATGGAGAACAATCTCCGTTCAGCCGACTACGGTAAGGCTGCACAGAACCTCTACATGGCAGCAGGTAAGAGTCTGAAGGCTAAGGATCATGAGGTTGCTATCAAGTGGGCTGAGAAAGCTTTGTCACAGGAAGATGCTGTGATGGACCGTGTCAACTATATGGTAATGATAGGTGACTCTTATCGTGAGTTGAAGAACTATACTAAGGCACGTGAATACTATAACCAGGCATTTGCTGAGACGCTCCGTTTGGAGAATATGGAGATGCCACAGGCTATGTTGCAGGGTGCAATCAAGCAGAAACTCTCTACGCTCGAACTCCTTGAAAAGTAAACAATGACTATGTTCAAGAATATCATTAAATGCCTATCGAGCGTGCCAGTGGCACTGCTCATAGGCTTTTTGCTTTTTCCCTTCATTCCTGCCAATGCGCAGATGAATGGATTGCGAAAGGGGAAATTGGCAAATGGGCTTACTTATTATATCTATAATGATGGTTCTGCTACTGGTGAGGCACAATACTACCTCTACCAGAATGTAGGTGCTATCTTGGAGAATGATGAGGAAATGGGATTGGCGCACGTGTTGGAGCATTTGGCTTTTAATACGACAGACCACTTTCCTAATGGTGTGATGAACTTCCTTCGCAGCAATAACCTTAATGACTTTGAGGCTTTCACTGGTGTTGATGATACGCGTTATGCTGTTCACAATGTGCCAACTAATGATGCGAAGCTTAATGAGAATATGCTTTGGGTGCTCCGTGACTGGTGTCATGGCGTCAAGATGACCCCTAAAGATATCGAAAAGGAACGTGGTATTATCCTTGAGGAATGGCGTCATCGTTCGGGAGTAGACCGTCGTCTGACAGATGCTATCGCACCAGTTGTTTACAATCATGCAGGTTATGCTACTCATAATGTGATTGGTTCACAGAAGATACTGGAAACCTTCCAGCAGAAGCAGGTAAAGCAGTTCTATGATAAGTGGTACCGTCCAAATATGCAGTTTATTGCTGTCATCGGTGATGTTGATGTTGACCAGATGGAGAAGAATATTCAGACTGTTTTCAAGACATTACCAGCTAAACAGACACCTGCTGTAAATCCACAGACAAGACAGATACCTGATAATGCAACACCGCTCTATATGCGTTTCATAGACCCAGAGAATAAGAGTGCTTCTTTTGGTCTTTATCAGCGCTATGAGGTGAAGGGTAATGCGCCTGAAGAAGACCGTGTACGTCAGTTTATCTTCACTAAGTTTTTCAATACATTGGCGCCAAAGCGTTTTGTGATGTTGAAGAATGCTGATAAGGAGAGTTATATAGCAGCTGAGGTGAGTCTGTCTCCTTTGGTAAGAAACTATTATCAGATGGCATGGGACATGGTTCCATATCAGGGCAATGAACAGAAGGCGCTTCAGCAGTTGTTGGCTGTACGTGATAACTTGCGCGATCAAGGTTTTACAGCTGCCGAGTTCAATGCTGAGAAAGAGAAGATGTACAATGGAATGAAGGATGTTCTCGAGGCAAAAGGACTGGGTACACCAGACAATGCTTTAATGCTTTTCCGTCAGAACTTCCTCTATGATATTCCTGTACAAGACTTCCGTGGACAGATTAACCGTAACCTTGAGACTTTGGTTGAGTTAGAGGTTGAGGATATGAATGCTTGGGTGAAGTCATTGCTTAATGACAATAATCTTGCTTTTGTCACTTATTCTAAGTCACAGAGTGAGATGAATATTACCGAGAACGACCTTATGGCTGCATTGAAGGAAAAGAGTTCATTCAGCGATATGGCTCGTGCTGATGGTATGAAGCCTATCAGTCAGTTGATTGACTTCCCTCTGGCAGGAGGAAAGATTGTTTCTGAGAAGCAGTTGAAGACTTTGCAGGCAAAGGAGTGGACACTCTCTAATGGTGCAAAAGTTCTTTATCGTAATGTCCCAGAATTGAGTGGTAAGTTCCTCTTTGCAGGTTCTGCAGAAGGTGGTAAGTCAATTGTTCCAGCACAGGAACTTGCCAACTATAATGCAATGCGTTCGCTCTTGATGCAGTCAGGTGTATATAATTACAACCGAAATCAGTTGGCGCAGTGGTTGCAGGGCAAGAATATCAATCTCTCCCTTTCATTGGAAGATTACAGTGATGGTATTGGCGGTAATGCACCTGTTGATAATGCTGATGATTTCTTCAGCTATCTGTATTTGATTCTCTCACGTCAGAACTTCTCAAAGTCAGCCTTTGATAAGTATATTCAACGTAATATCTACGTCTACGAGAATCGTGCAACAACAGGTATGGCTGCCGTACATGATTCTATCCAGCAGTTGCTCTATCCGGTTAGTGCGATGAATCCACGTCAGGATGAGACTTTCTTTAAGTCAGTTCAGTTTGATAAGTTACAGGAACAGTTCCAGTCACACCTTGGTGATGCGTCACGTTTTACCTATTGTCTTATTGGTGATATTCCAGAAGCAAAGGCAAAAGAGTTGGTTCTTCGCTATATTGGTTCTCTCAAGGGTGAAGGTAAGCCTGTGAAGACAGCTATCCAGCCAATGGACTTCTCTTCATCTATGCCAGTCATTAAGCGTACTTTCGAGACAGAAACTGAAGGTGGAATGGCAGAGATTGAGATTTCCTTTGCTAATAAGCAGAAACTGTCTGAGCGTGAGCAAGCTGCTTTAGAGGTGATGCGTGGAATCTTGGAGCGTCGTTATTTTGATGTATTGCGTGAGAAAGAGCATCTTACTTATACCGTAGGTGTACAGAGCAACTATACTTCACAGCCAGTAGCTGGCGAGAG
>CAUVDL010000115.1:0-4340 GCA_963550695.1 uncultured Prevotella sp.
CATAAGAATCCTTTGTTGGTTGCTTGTGACGTCTATCGTCCTGCAGCTATCGACCAGTTGAAGGTTGTTGGTGAGCAGGTGGGTGTAGCGGTCTATAGCGAACCTGAGAACAAGAACGTGAATGAGATTGCTGACCATGCACTTGCTGAGGCAAAGGCAAAGGGGCACGATGTTGTCATCATCGATACCGCTGGCCGTCTGGCCGTTGATGAGGAGATGATGAACGAGATTGAGAGTCTTAAGAATCATGTTCATCCTGATGAAACACTGTTTGTTGTTGACTCAATGACGGGTCAAGACGCAGTGAATACGGCTAAGGAGTTCAATGATCGTTTGGATTTCAATGGTGTTGTTCTCACGAAACTTGATGGTGATACACGTGGTGGTGCGGCATTGTCAATTCGTACAGTCGTTACAAAGCCTATCAAGTTCATTGGTACGGGCGAGAAGATGGAGGCTATTGATGTATTCCATCCAGGTCGTATGGCAGACCGTATCTTGGGTATGGGTGACGTTGTTTCGCTTGTTGAGCGTGCACAAGAGCAGTTTGACGAGGAAGAGGCAAAGCGTTTGCAGAAGAAGATTCAGAAAAACCAGTTTGATTTCAACGATTTCTATAATCAAATACAGCAAATCAAGAAGATGGGTAACTTGAAGGACCTCGCTTCTATGATTCCTGGAGTTGGCAAGGCTATTCGTGATGTCGATATTGACGATAATGCTTTCAAGGGTATTGAGGCAATTATCCAGAGTATGACACCAAAGGAGCGAACAAATCCAGAATTGCTCAATAATTCTCGTCGTCAGCGTATTGCTAAGGGTTCTGGTACCAATATACAAGAGGTGAACCGACTCATTAAGCAGTTCGACCAGACTCGTAAAATGATGAAGATGGTTACTGGCTCAAAGATGGCTGGTATGATGAGCAAGATGAAGGGCATGCCAGGAATGCCAAATATGCCGAAGATCTAAAAGACACATATTTATCAAATAATATCATTACTATGGAATATCAGTTAATAGACGGAAAGGCAACAGCAACTGCGATAAAGCAGGAGATTGCCGAAGAAGTGAAGGCGATTGTCGCCGAAGGGGGTAAACAACCTCATCTGGCTGCCGTTTTGGTGGGACATGATGGGGGAAGTGAAACCTATGTAAAGAATAAGGTAATTGCCTGCGAACAGTGTGGATTCAAGTCTACGCTCATTCGTTTTGAAGCTGATGTGACAGAAGAAGAGCTTTTGGCTTGTGTGGATAAGCTGAATAAGGATGAGGACGTTGATGGCTTCATCGTTCAGCTCCCTTTGCCAAAGCATATTGACGAGCAGAAGATTATTATGGCTGTTGACTATCGCAAGGATGTGGATGGTTTCCATCCTATCAATGTGGGTCGTATGGCAATTGGTCTACCTTGCTTTATATCTGCAACACCATTAGGTATTCTTACCTTGTTACAGCATTATCATATAGAGACTTCTGGTAAGAAGTGTGTTATCTTAGGTCGTAGTAATATTGTTGGTAAGCCTATGGCACAGTTGATGATGCAAAAACAGTATGGTGATTCAACTGTAACCGTATGTCACTCTCGTTCAAAGGATTTGAAGAAAGAGTGTCAGGAGGCAGATATCATTATCGCAGCTATTGGCAGACCTGAATTTGTAACAGCTGATATGGTGAAGCCTGGTGCAGTGGTTATTGACGTCGGTACGACACGTGTTGAAGACAAGACACGCAAGAGTGGCTTCAGGCTATGTGGTGACGTGAAATTTGATGAGGTTGCTCCTCTCTGCTCTTTCATTACGCCTGTTCCGGGTGGTGTTGGTCCTATGACCATCTGTTCACTAATGAAAAATACACTTGCTGCAGGCAAGAAAGAATACTATAAGTAGATGACAGCAGAAGAATATTTCCAACGAGGTAATGAATGCCGACAGAGAGGTGACTGGCAAGAAGCCTTAGCCAATTATATGGAGGCAATCGAGTTGGACCCTAATTCTCCAGCAGTAATCGCAAAAGAGATGGTGGAGAATATTCTTAACTTCTATAACAAGGATGCGTATAATCCTTAAAATACAAAAACTATGAGCAAGATGAAAGGTGCCATTGTAGTAAACACAGATCGATGCAAAGGATGCCAGTTGTGTATCGTTGCATGTCCGAAGGATGTTATTGCATTGGCTCAGAAAAAGGTAAATGTCCACGGCTATCCGTATACAGAGTCTGCACGACCAGATGATTGCATTGGTTGTGCTGCTTGTGCTACGGTTTGTCCTGATGGCTGTATCACAGTCTATCGTAAAAAGGTGGAGGAATAATTATGGCAGAACAAGATGTAAAACTAATGAAGGGCAACGAGGCTATCGCCCATGCAACTATTCGCTGCGGTGCTGATGGCTATTTTGGTTACCCTATCACTCCTCAGAGTGAGATAATTGAGACACTTTCAGCCTTAAAGCCTTGGGAGACAACGGGTATGGTTGTTCTTCAGGCTGAGAGCGAGGTGGCCTCTATCAATATGATTTATGGTGGTGCTGGCGCTGGTAAGCGTGTGCTGACAAGTTCTTCATCACCTGGTGTAGCTTTGATGCAGGAGGGTATCAGTTATATGGCTGGTGCAGAACTTCCTGGTGTCTTTGTTAACGTTCAGCGTGGTGGTCCTGGTCTTGGAACTATCCAGCCAAGTCAGAGTGACTACTTCCAAGCAACGCGTGGAGGTGGTAATGGCGATTACAATGTGATTGTGTTGGCACCAAATTCAGTACAGGAGATGGCTGACTTTGTTGACTTGGCTTTCGAGTTAGCATTCAAGTATCGTAACCCAGCAATGATTCTTTCTGACGGTGTGATTGGTCAGATGATGGAGAAGGTTGTACTTCCTCCACAGAAACCACGTCGTACAGAGGAGGAAATCCGTAAGGAGTGCCCTTGGGCTTCAATGGGTCGTACAGCTGATCGTAATCCTAACATCATTACTTCTTTGGAATTGAAGCCAGAGATAATGGAAGAGAGGAACCTCCACTTACAGGAGAAGTATCGTCAGATTCGTGAGAACGAAGTACGCTTTGAGACTCAGCTGTGTGAAGATGCAGACTATGTTATCGTTAGTTTCGGTAGTGCAGCACGCATTGGTGAGAAGGCTGTTGAGTTAGCTCGTGAGGCTGGATTGAAGGTTGGTTTATTCCGTCCAATCACTTTGTGGCCTTTCCCAAGCAAGCAGCTCGCAGAGCTTTGTAAGGGTAAGAAGGGCGTATTGGTAAGCGAAATCAATGCAGGTCAGATGGTACAGGATGTTCGTTTGGCTATTAACGGAGCTTTACCAGTAGAGCACTTTGGCCGCTTAGGTGGTATCGTTCCTGACCCTGAAGAGATTGTCAATGCACTCAAGGAAAAGTTAGTAAAGTAAGAAGGGAGGACGTATATTATGACAAATGATATCATTTCACCTGAGAATCTGGTGTATAAGAAGCCTACTCTGATGAACGATACGACAATGCACTATTGTCCAGGTTGTTCACATGGTGTGGTACATAAGTTAGTAGCAGAGGTAATCGAAGAAATGGGAATGAGTGATAAGGCAATCGGTGTATGCCCAGTAGGCTGTGCCGTATTTGCTTATCGCTATCTTGATATCGATTGGCAGGAGGCTCCTCATGGTCGTGCTCCAGCTGTCGCAACGGGTATTAAGCGCCTTTGGGAAGACCGTTTGGTATTCACTTATCAGGGTGATGGCGACCTTGCTTGTATTGGTACAGCAGAGACACTCCATGCTTTGAACCGTGGTGAGAACTTTACGATTATCTTTATTAATAATGCCATTTATGGTATGACAGGTGGTCAGATGTCGCCTACAACGCTTATGGGTCAGAAGACTGCAACTTGTCCATACGGTCGTGAGCCAGAGTTGCATGGCTATAATCTGAACATTACGGAGTTGGCAAGTCGTCTGAAAGGAACCTGCTATGTAACTCGTCAGAGTGTTGACACCGTTGCTTCAATCAATAAAGCAAAGCGTGCAATTCGCAAGGCGTTTGAAGCAAGTATGCAAGGAAAGGGAAGCTCGTTAATTGAGATTGTTGCAACCTGTAATAGTGGTTGGAAGCTTACTCCTGTAAAGGCTAACGAGTGGATGCGTGAGAATATGTTCCCTGAATATGAAAAGGGAGATTTGAAAGACACTACAGGTCTTTAATTCTTCTCCCATATAAATAAAGGTGTAATATGAAAAAAGAGATAATTATTAGTGGCTTCGGTGGTCAGGGAGTACTCTCTATGGGTAAGATTCTGGCTTATTCGGGACTAATGGAAGATAAGGAGATAACATGGATGCCAGCTTATGGTCC
>CAUVDL010000116.1:0-4324 GCA_963550695.1 uncultured Prevotella sp.
TCATTGCTTCCGCAATACTCTTACCCAAACTGGTCTTACCAACACCCGGAGGACCATAAAGGCAGAGGATAGGCGACTTCAAATTGCCACGCAACTGAAGGACTGCAATATATTCAAGGATACGTTCCTTCACCTTCTCCATACCATAGTGGTCCTTGTCAAGAATACGTTTTGCACGCTTCAAGTCAAGGTCGTCTTTGGTATATTCATTCCATGGTAGGCTGACCATCGTTTGCAAATAATTCACCTGCACGCTATAATCAGGACTTTGTGGGTTTAGGGTATCGAGTTTGTCTAATTCCTTTTGGAATATCTTAGCAATATCTTCTGACCACTTCTTGTTCTTAGCTTTTTCAAGTAGTTCTTTCTTGTCAGGTGCAGAATCGCCATCACCCAATTCCTCTTTGATGTTCTTAATCTGTTGGTGAAGGAAATATTCGCGCTGCTGCTCATCAAGATCCTCACGTGTCTTTGAACGTATGTCCTGACGGAGATGTTGGAACTGAATTTCACGATTCAGTACCTTCATCAAGGTAAACAGACGATCCTTGATAGAATTTTCTTCTAACATCTGAATCTTGTCTGTTACAGGGAATGGCATGGTTGAGCACACATAATTCACTGCGACAACAGGATTGTTGATATTGTCGAGTGCAAACTGTGTGTCATCTGGGATGTCATCGCTACCATGGATATACTCCTTTGCAACCATCTTCATATCCTCAACAGCCGTAGAAAATTCCTTGTCTCTCTTTGGCTCAGCTTCTTCTGGTAATGCAACGGTGTATCCCTTCATATAAGGTTCTACGGCTGTGATTTCCTTTATCTTACACTTGCCAAGTCCCTGCAAGATGACTGTGCGGTTGTTACCCTCGTAATTGCCAGGCATATCAAAGGCACGAACGAAACGTGCATAGATACCTGTCGTATAGACGTCATCTATCTGTGGGTCATTAATGTTGCTATCTTTCTGACTTACAATCGCTATTATAGTGTTTGGATTCTCCTCCAAGTGCTTTACAAGAGCCAACGTTGGCTTTCTTCCAACGAGGATAGGAGAGAGAATTCCAGGGAACATAACGAGGTTACGGGTTACGAAAATGGGGATTTCGCCATCAACTTGTACATCCAAGTTTGGCATGTCGCCTTCGTAATCAGTAATCATTTGTATAGAGCTATTTTGTTTCATAAAGTTCTTTTATACCTACTTTTAGCATGCAAAGGTACAAAATAAAACCGAAAGACTAAAAGAATAATTGTGCTTTAATTAGTTATCTTGTAAAAAGCTGGGGTTATATGCGTAAGAAGAAGGTGACAAATAGTAGGGTGTTTATACTCCGCACATTTGGTGTTGATGCTTCGCACTATTGGTGTTAGGCCTTCGCACCATGTGTGCTAAGCCTCTTTGATCCGATAAAAGCTGGTGAGTAAGTCTACTATGTGTAAATATAATAAGCCACAGTAAACCCTTAATGTCTTACTTCTCTGTTAATGTGTTTTCGGATAGCAATGTCTCCAAATACGTTTCTTTACTGGGAGTTAGTTTTTGCCTTGTACTTTGTCGGCATCTTATTTACTTAATGTAGAATGCTTGTGTAATATTTTGATACCACAATGTACGTGCTCCTGTATCGTCGTTTAGTACTTGTTCTTCTATCTTACATTCTGTGGTAGTATCCTTCCCGAACTCTATTAAGCAGCGTTTAGCTGGTTTTGAAGATTTTGTTTTAATGTTTGTTACTTTTAGTATTGATAATCCGTTAAATATAGCTTCCGCTTCAAGTATATCTTTGTTGTTAGAAGGGATAATAATTGATAGGGTTCCGTTGGGTTTAAGAAGTCTTTTAGAATGATAGATAAGCTCTTGGTGAGAGAGGGAGTCTGTATGTCTTGCAGTTGTTCTTTGTTGTAAAGGATTTTTTAATGAATTAATAAAATAAGGTGGATTACAAACAATAGCATCATATATTCCTTCCTCTTGTGTTTCGTTACATGGCTTATAATCTTGCAGTGGACTATTGATAATGTTTATCCTATTGTTAAAAGGAGACAGAGAAACATTAAAATGTGCATCTTCAAGCGCGCCCTTGTCAATCTCAATAGCATCAATTTGGGCTGTTGGAAAGCGTTGCGCCATCATAAGGGCAATGAGTCCAGTTCCTGTTCCTATATCAAGGATTCTTGTACCACCTTTTGCCCAAGCTCCGAGCAATACGCCATCAGTCCCGACCTTCATGGCCGTGTGATCATCAATGATATGAAATTGCTTGAAAGTAAATCCCATTCTTCTCGTTTCAGGATTTATATATTCAGTTTACGAAGCAGATTTTTGTTAAGTGCCTGTACCTTTCTACTTTGTTTCGTGAGGTCTTGTCTCATCAAATCAATGTTGTAGAATATTTCAGAAAAGGCAGTTTGCAATATGTTGGGTTGTCTACAATCTTTTCCTCCCTTAGGATTGACTACGATGTTAATTCCCTTTGGTACCACAGAGATGTCTACGTCAGCACCAGATGTAATAGGGTCTCCGTCGTAATGAATAACTCCTTCTTTCTTGCGGTGTATATGAATATGTTTGGCTCTAAAAGTCTTTATTTTTAGATTCTTATCCAAGGTTTTGTTGAAAAGTTCAATGGCAACCTGTGGGGCATCAATTAGATCAAATGGTTCCATGATAATAATGTCTAACAGACCATCGCTCATTGATGCTTGTGGAGCGATATAGGCATTGTTACCATATTGTGAAGCATTGGCTGCTGATACGAGAAAAGCCTTGTAACGATGTGTACCGTCCTCATCTTCTATTACATAGGTCTCTGGCTCATAGCTTAATCCTTCTTCAAGAACTTTCTGCATATAAGTGATAGGTCCACGTTTGCCAGCCTCTGCAAATTTCATCGAAATGAAAGCATCAAAGCCCATTCCACAAGTGCAGAAGAATGGATGGTTGTTGATGATACCATAGTCAAGTGCTTTAACATCATAACAATTTAAAATGTCAATACATTTCTTTAAGTTCATTGGTAGGTTTAGATGCCTTGCAAGTCCGTTTCCTGAACCACAAGGGAGTATGCCCATTGCTGACTTAGTATTGATAAGTGACCTTCCAACTTCGTTGACCGTACCATCTCCACCCACAGCCACAACGAGGTCTACGCCTTCTTCCACGGCTTCTCGGGCAAGGTCGGTCGCGTGACCCGCATGTTGCGTTTCTGCAATGCGATAGTCAAACTTGTCTTTATCGAGTCGTTCTTCAATAAGGTCTGGAATACCCGCCTTACTAACTGTACCCGATATAGGGTTTAGGATAAAAACTACTTTTTTCTTATTCATTGTGCCAAATAATCAGCGCATGGTTTATTTGTACAAAGATACATATTTATCAGTTATATCGTGGATATTATGAGAGTAAAAATGTTTAAAAATCACTTTTCTAATCAAAAAGACTTTTTTGTCATTCTAATTTAGTATCTTTGCAGCCTGAAATAATATTTAAGTAGTCAATGACTACACCACATTAAAAAATAATGGGACAGTTACAAGACAAGTACAAAAGCTACCGCGAGCCGCAGAAGTTTATGGATGCAGGTGTTTATCCATACTTCCGCGAGATTACAAGTAAGCAAGGAACAGAAGTTACAGATATTGATGGCAACAAGATTCTTATGTTTGGTTCTAATGCCTATACAGGTCTTCCAAACGATCCACGTGTGATTAATGCTGCTCAGCGTGCCCTTGATAAGTATGGTTCAGGTTGTGCCGGTAGTCGTTTCTTAAATGGTACACTCGATCTTCATGTTCAGTTGGAGAAAGAGCTTGCTGCTTTTGAAGGTAAGGATGAAGCTCTTGTTTTTTCAACAGGTTTCTCTGTAAATGCTGGAGTTCTCTCTGTTGTAGTAGGACGTGGTGATTATGTTATTTGTGATGACCGTGATCACGCAAGTATTGTTGATGGACGTCGTTTGAGTTTTGCTACTCAACTTCGTTACAAGCACAATGATATGGAAGATTTAGAGCGTGTTCTTCAGAGACTTCCTCATGAGGCTGTTAAGCTGATTGTTGTTGATGGTGTGTTCTCTATGGAGGGTGATTTAGCTAATTTGCCAGCAATTGTTGAATTAAAGCACAAGTATAACTGCTCAATCATGGTTGATGAAGCACATGGTTTAGGTGTCTTTGGTCGCCAGGGTAGAGGTGTTTGTGATCATTTTGGCTTGACGGACGAGGTAGATCTAATTATGGGTACATTCTCAAAGAGTTTAGCTTCAATTGGTGGCTTTATTGCTGGTGATAAGGATACTATTAATTATCTCCGTCATACCTG
>CAUVDL010000117.1:0-4317 GCA_963550695.1 uncultured Prevotella sp.
TTCGATACGATGAATAAAGTTTGCAGAACAAAACAATTTATTCAAAATATATTTTCCTGTCACTGATGTCATCCAAAAAGAGTATATAAATTATTGATTTGCAGTATCTTTATGGGAAGTGTTAAAAGTGACAGCAAAATAAAATTAAAATAACAATGGTAATGTCACTAACTTTAGTCTGCTTTATTACTCCCCATATCGGAAACCTTAATTAAAATATTATAGCAGCATAATAGCTTTTTGGATATTATCTGTTGCAACGTTAGGCTTCATTGCTTCTGTGAGCAACATATCCTTTGGTGTAATACAGTGAACTTGTGAGAAACCTGCTTTAAGTAAAGCTGCCGCATCCTTTACCTTCCCAGCTATAAGCATAACAGGAACATTCTTGCGAAGACCATATTCTAAAATTCTTACCGGTATCTTTCCCATTAATGTCTGACTATCTGCGCTCCCCTCCCCTGTTATAATCAAATCAGCATCTTCTATAAGTGAATTAAAATTGACAGTTTCTAAAAGTACATCTGCACCCGACCTCGTCTTGGCATTCATAAACTGCATAAAAGCATAACCCAATCCACCTGCAGCTCCAGCACCGTTATTCAAAGAACAATCAAAACCTAACTGAGCAGCAGCCATACGTGCAAAAGTATGTGCTCGACGATCCAAACAAGCTATCATTTCTGGTGTCGCTCCCTTCTGTGGACCAAAAACGACAGCAGCACCATGTTCGCCACACAGAGGATTATTTACATCTGAAGCTAAGGTTATATCTAAATCTCGTAAAAATTTATCACGCCAGTTCCTCCCAAGAATGTCTTTCAAAGCAGCTAACATACCAAGTCCGCAATCGCTTGTAGCTGACCCTCCAAGTCCTACAATAAACTTTCTATACCCTCTTTGAAGTGCGTCTGCTAAGAGTTCACCTAATCCATAAGTGGTTGAACGTAAAGGATTCAATTCCTGTTGCTTAAGAAGATTTATGCCACACGACAAAGCCGTCTCTATGACGACCGTATTATCTGCACATACGGCATAGCTCGCTTGAATGGGACGCATGAGTGCATCGTGGCAATTAATAGTAATCTCCTTACAGTCGAATAACCGTAAAAAGACTTCTAACATTCCATCTCCCCCATCCGTGACAGGAACCTTTACAACCTTAACATCCTGCCACCGTTCACAAAGCCCTTGTTCAGCTGCATCTTCGGCTTCAACAGAAGATAAACAACCTTTAAAACTATCAATTGCTAAAATAATATGCTTCATATTGACTGCAAAGTTATTAAGAATTCGTGAATAATTTGGATTTTACATCTATTATATATACCTTTGCAAGATAAACTGTAATTATATACCTCTTTATGAAACAATTTTTCAAATTTGTTTTTGCTTCTTTCTTTGGAATGATGTTGTTTAGCATCGTTACAGGACTCTTTGCACTTTTTACTATTGTTGGTATGATTGCATCGCAGGATACAACCAAAGAACCTGAAGACAACTCAGTACTTGTATTGAATCTTTCAGGACAGATGTCAGAGAGAAGTGAAAACAATTTTCTTAGTCAGCTACAAGGTTCTCAAATAAATAGTTTGGGTCTTGACGATATGCTTGAAGGTATCAGAAAAGCTAAAGACAACGATAAAATAAAGGGTATATACATTGAAGCAGGTGGCTTCGCCTCTGACTCTTATGCTTCAATGCAGGCTTTACGTAAAGCACTACTCGATTTTAAGAAGAGTGGAAAGTGGATTATTACTTACGCAGATACTTACACACAAGGCACATACTATATTTCTTCTGTTGCTGACAAAGTCTATCTAAATCCACAAGGACAAATTGACTGGCACGGATTAGCTTCTGAACCTGTTTTTATTAAGGACCTCTTGGCGAAGTTCGGTGTAAAAATGCAGGTTGTAAAGGTTGGTGCTTATAAAAGTGCTACTGAAATGTTCACTGGTGAGAAGATGAGTGACGCTAATCGCGAGCAGACATCAGCCTATCTGAATAGTATTTGGGGCAATATTACAAAGGAAGTTAGCACAAGCCGAGGTTTATCGGTAGCACAACTGAACGCATACGCAGACAGCATGATAACCTTTGCAGACCCACAAGAGTATGTAAAATTAAAACTCGTTGACGGCTTGCTATATACAGACCAGATAAAGGAAATCGTCAAGAAGCAGTTAGGTGTTGAGGCTGATAAAGATATCAATCAAGTTACAATAGCTGATATGGTGAACACTGAGGACAAGAACCAAGGTGATAAGGAAAATCAAGTTGCTGTCTACTATGCTTATGGTGATATTGTTGATGGTGTTGTAGGAGGTCTCTTCTCACAAGGTCATCAGATTGATGCACAAGTTGTTTGTAAGGATTTGGAGAAGCTGGCAAAAGACAAAGATGTTAAGGCTGTTGTCGTACGTGTCAACTCTGGCGGTGGCTCTGCTTATGCATCAGAGCAAATCTGGCATCAGATTATGGAACTGAAGAAACTAAAGCCTGTCGTAGTTAGTATGGGTGGAATGGCTGCTTCTGGTGGCTATTATATGTCAGCTCCAGCCAACTGGATTGTTGCTGAGCCTACTACAATTACAGGCTCTATAGGAATCTTTGGTATGTTCCCTGATGTGAGCGGTCTGCTAAGAGAAAAATTGGGCTTAAAGTTTGATGAAGTAAAAACCAACAAATATGCAGACTTCGGCACACGCGCTCGTCCTTTCACAGAAGAAGAAATGTCATATCTTAGCCAATATGTAAACCGTGGCTATAAACTCTTCCGTCACCGTGTGGCAGAAGGACGTAAGATGACAGAAGAACAGGTTGAGAAGGTTGCACAGGGCCATGTGTTTACAGGGCAAGATGCTCAAAAGATAGGACTTGTTGATGAGCTTGGTGGATTAGATGTTGCGGTAGCAAAGGCTGCACAGCTTGCTAAACTTCCAAATCATAGAACATGTGCTTATCCGAAGGAGCCTAACTTGTTGGAGCAAATGATGGAGCAAACCAATCCTAATAATTACCTCAGCGAACAGTTACGTGCTAACTTAGGTGACTATTATGAGCCATTCACACTCTTAAAGACCATCAATCAACAGAGTGCAATTCAGGCACGTTTGCCATTTTATCCTAATATCCATTAATTATATATGGAAGGAGATCACATCAAAATAAACAAATGGCTATTGCCTTTCAGCTGGCTCTATGGGCTGGGAGTTAGGTTTAGAAATGAGCTATTTGAATTGAATATTCTTAAATCTCGGCAGTTTGACATTCCAGTTATATCTGTCGGTAATATTACCGTGGGTGGTTCTGGTAAAACTCCCCACGTTGAATATCTCATCCGATTGTTGAAGGATAAGATGAAGGTAGCTGTCCTCTCACGAGGCTATAAACGTAAGAGTCGTGGATACGTATTAGCAAACGAGAATACTCCTATGCGGAAAATAGGTGATGAACCCTATCAAATGAAGACAAAGTTCCCTGATATTCGTGTTGCTGTTGATAAGAAGCGATGTGAAGGAATAGACCGACTAACATCTGATGAGGAAACGAAAGATACAGATGTTATTCTCTTAGATGATGCTTTTCAGCACCGATATGTGCATCCAGGCATTAACATTCTGTTAGTTGATTATCATCGACTTATCATCTATGACAAGCTTCTTCCTGCAGGTAGATTACGTGAACCGCTCTCAGGGAAAAATCGTGCAGACATTGTGATTATCACAAAGTGTCCCAAGAGTCTAAACCCAATAGACTATCGTGTATTGAGTAAAGCTATGGAGCTCTACCCTTTCCAACAACTTTATTTTACGACATTAGACTATTGTGATTTGGAACCTATCTTCAGTAAAGGAAGAAATATACCACTCACAGAGATAAGAGGAAAAAATATCTTGTTGCTTGCTGGTATTATGTCACCAAAGCAATTGGAGTTGGATTTGAACTCTTTCACTGGAAATAATGCACTGACAACACTCTCGTTCCCAGATCATCATGCATTCACGACAAAGGATATTCATCGTATTAACGAGACCTTTGCTAAAATGCCTGAGCCAAAATTGATTGTCACAACAGAGAAAGATAAGGCACGCCTTGTTGATATTGATAATTTATCAGACGAAGTAAAAGAAAACATTTATGCACTTCCTATCAAAGTAAGCTTTATGCTTGACAAGGAAGAGACATTCAATCAAAAAATAATATCCTATGTACGAAAAAATTCAAGAAACAGCATCTTGGCTAAAAGAGAGGATGACCACAAGTCCAAAGACAGCCATCATTCTGGGCACAGGCCTCGGACAATTAGCTTCA
>CAUVDL010000118.1:0-4316 GCA_963550695.1 uncultured Prevotella sp.
AATTCATAATTATGATTACTACTTTAATTCATAATTTATAATTCAGAATTCATAATTATGATTAGTGATGTAAACTATTATTTTGTTTGTCTACTTACTCAATGAATTTCTACTATTCAGTAAATAGTAGTAATCATAATTATGAATTATGAATTGTGAATTCTGAATTATTATGATGAGCAGCTCTCACACTCTTCCACCTCTAATGACTTACTACGTACATAATAGATAGTCTTAACACCCTCTTTCCAAGCAAGTAAGTAAAGGTCGAGTATCTGACGCATTGTGAAGTCATTGGTGATATAGAGGTTCATACTCTGTGCCTGGTCGATATGACGCTGACGTACACCAGAAGCACGAACACTCCATTTTTGGTTGATAAGATAAGCACTCTTATACATCCAGTAAGTCTCATCTGAAAGCTCAGGAGCAACACGTGGGAGCATACTTCCTTTCTTCTCTTCCAAGAAGAAACGCTTCATAATTGGGTCTAAGCCGGCTGTTGTACCTGCAATAATACTTGTACTGCTGGTTGGTGCCACTGCAAGTAGGTAAGCATTACGCATACCCTGCAATGCAACTGTCTTACGAACATCCTGCCATTCAGCACTGTCATAACCACGTTTATCAAAGTAGGCACCTGTTTGCCAGTCACTTCCCTCAAAGAATTGATAGCTTCCCTTCTCCTTAGCAAGGTTTGAGCTGGCAAGAATAGCTGCTCGATTGATAGTTTCAAACACCTTATCCATAAACTCGAGATGCTCTTCACTCTCCCACTTAATGCGACGTTTAGCAAGAGCATGGTGATAACCACTAATACCCAAGCCAATTGAACGATAACGCTGGTTGGTAAGTTGTGCGTAAGGAACAGGATAGAAGTTGAGGTTGATAACGTTGTCAAGTGCGCGAACAACTGTTGCAACCTTTTCTCTCATCTTCTCTTCGTCCTCCAATGGAAGTCTACCAAGTGACAAACTTGCCAAGTTACATACTACAAACTCACCCGGACGAGTTGTTGTTACAACAACAGTATCACCATCCTTTGTCTCTACTTCCTTAGATACTGTCTCAATAGGAGCCATGTTCTGAGCAATCTCAGTACAGAGGTTAGAGCAGTAAATCATACCCTTATGAGCGTTAGGATTAGCTCTGTTCACTGTGTCACGGTTGAAGGTAAATGGTGTTCCGGTCTCAACAGCAGAACGAAGAACAAGACGAACGATATCCTTAATGCTAATAACACGACGTGAAAGACGCTGATCATTGACACAATCAAGATACTTACGTTCCCACTCTTCGCCATAACAATCCTCAAGGCAATAACCCTTGATACGCATAATTTCATTAGGACAGAAGAGCGACCAGTTCTGATTCATGTCTTCCTCAGCCATCTTCCAGAAAAGATCAGGATAGCAAATAGCTGGGAAAATATCGTGAGCCTTCATACGGTCATCACCGTTGTTGGTACGAAGTTGCAGGAATTCAGGTAAGTCTTTGTGCCATACATCTAAGTAAACGGCTACAGCACCTTGGCGCATACCCAACTGATCAACAGCTACAGCAGTGTCATTAACAAGTCTCATCCAACGGATGACACCACCTGCAACGCCCTTAAAACCACGGATATTACCACCAGTAGCACGTACCTTACCGAAATACATACCCATACCACCACCAAACTTGCTCACTTGTGAGAAGTTATCCAAGCTACGATAGATACCATCCAAACTATCTGGTACAGTGTCAATGAAGCAACTTGAAAGCTGATGACTTGGCTTGCGAGAATTAGAGAGAGTAGGGGTTGCCATCGTTATTTCTAACTTACTAAGCAAGTCATAGATACGACGTACCCACATAAGACGGTCTTCCTTCTCTGGCATAGCAAGATGAAGTGCAATTCCAAGGAACATTTCCTGTACACGTTCAATCACTTTACCAGAGTAATTCTTTATAACATAACGCTTTAGAAGTAGATCAAGACCTGAATAATTAAGGAGCTTATTGCGTTCAGAATCAATGAAGGTAGCCGCCTCGTTGATTTCTTCTTCGCTATAATTCTGAAGAATATAATCACCATAAAGTCCTTCTTCGGTCATATATTTAACCTTACGATAGAAGGTTTTGAGTCCCAATTCTTCCTCCAAACGAGTGATTTTCTTCTCAGAACGATAAGAAAGAATACGTGCTGAAATCATCTCCCATGCTGGAGCCTCTGGTGTTGTCAATTCTACAGCTGCCTTGATAAGGGCTTCAATAGAGTCCTTTTGTGACATACCAGGTTTCGTGAAGCTGGCGAACTTCTCCTGAAGTGTCACCATACTATAAGAACGCTCGCGGTATTCACGGGCTACACTTTGCAACACATCAGCCAACTCACGATCGTCAGCAGTCCACGCAATGTAGTTGATAGCCTGTCGTTGTTCATTACGCTGATAACGGAAGAGAATATAGTTTTTCGCTTCATCGTAATAACCATGTGCCATAAGACACTTCTCTACACGGTTCTGAATATCCTCAACCGTGCGTAGTTCTGGATTGTCAGTGATGAACTGCTCTACTTCACTAACCATTCCGGCTATCTCACTGTCTGAAACATCCTTCCCGGTGCTGATAAAACTCTTTTTAATGGCTATTGAAATCTTTTCGTTATTATAGACTTCTACTTCTCCATTACGTTTTGTTATATTCATTACTTGTTTTATAAAGTTTTCTATTTTGTTCTACTTTAATTCGCCACTGATATTTGCTTATTTATGTATAAGTAGCATATTGTTAGCTACTTATGAATTTTAGCGGGTTTTTGTATGGACAAAGTTAAGAAAAAAAACTGATATCATAGTTACCCAAAATAGAATATTTTGTGTACTTTCTAACTTTTAATAGTTTTCCAAAATAGAAAAGAATTAAGTACTATTTTATGTTTCAGATTGAAATATTCTTAGCTGTTCAAAATCTCTATTTATAGCTTATAAAAGCACTTATTTCGGTATCTAAAATTATAGTTTATGGCTTTATCAAATTGAAAAAACGTCTTTTATAGTTCTTCAAAACTCTAATTCGCCATAGTTAAATCTGTTTTTAGGTTTCAAAGATACGTTTTTTTCTTAAAGAGAGAAAATCTATACTCGTTATCTTCTGTTTTATAAACTCAACATGATAAATTATAGCATCAATTAGCATAGTTCCTAAACTCTACAAAGGTATTACAAAGATAGGGGCGTACGATTTGATACGCCCCACATCTTTATGAGTTAAGTCTTTTCAGCGTATTACTTCAACTTAAAATAGTCTATCAGATTATGTCCCCAAGCTGGCTGCATACCATTCTGCTTTTCCTTAGCAAAGAGTTCTTTGATGGTTTCTAAATCCTTTGGAGTATTCATACTTGGACGCCCAGTCTCCTTACTCATCTTCTCAAAAAAGATATAAAGGAGAACACGAGGACGAGGATTAGATGGGTTAATACCAATAGCTGACTTGTAATAACAGATTGCATCAATGTAATAAAGTTTACCATTCACTGATGGATTCTGTGCGATGAGTGCTGCATAATAAAAACCCTTCAACGTAAACTGTTCTGAACGATCAACTCCCTTTTTTGTCTGCATTGCCTCAAGATCAGCCTTCACCGCATCTAAGAATAAGGAGGAATAATCACTCTGTGGAGAGCGAGCAGCATACTGAAGGGCATAGAACACACGATAATAGGTAGGGAGCCAAGCATCTGGATACTGCACTTCCATACGCTTCAATTCATCCATTCCCTTTACAATAGATGTAGCTTCGTCTGCCTTGACGTTACTTAAAGTGGTTTTTAACTGTGCATCGAACTGATTGTTGTTCTGTGCATTCATACTGGTTGCGCACATAAGGGCAACGATAACGACGATTTTAGAAACTAAAGTTTTCATACGCTTTGATTTTAATAAGTGAAACAATGATTTCTGTTGCAAATGTATCAAAGCTTTTGATTGCCTCCAAATAATAGGGACAGACAGCAAAAAAATGGTTTAGATAACTATTCACGCCGCTGAAATACTAAATTATGGGACGAACAACTAACACGCTTAGTTTGTCGGATAGCTAAAGGAATGGTGTGATATTTCCGCCTAAAGTAAGAAGACATATACTACTCATTATCACAAGAATTATTTTACTTTCAATTTGCTGTCACTTTTAACACTTCGCTCAAACCTACTGTAAACTAACAATTTAAGTCATCATAACGGATGACAGCAATGACAGCAAACTCAGTTCTAAAAGAATTACCTTACGATAGACAGAGAAGAATAGAGTGGATAACCTCTATATAAAAT
>CAUVDL010000119.1:0-4290 GCA_963550695.1 uncultured Prevotella sp.
TCATACTCGTAGTAGTTGTTCTTGTAATCAGAACCCAAACGGATGAACACAGCCAACTGGTTATCCGTAAGATTAGTCGTATTCTGCTCAAAGGCATTCGCATGTACAAACATCTGCAGACGCTTGTACTGACGAAGGTCGAGAGTTGTGTTCTTATAGACAGCCTTTGACTCGCCTGTTCCAAGATTATTAACAACCATAGAGAGTGCCTGTTCGTTCTCCTCAACCAACTGTGGCTGGTTAGGATCCTTTCCACGTTCAATGCCTGGAGGTATTACATAGTTTACAGGAGTCTTATCATTGTTTTCTTCAAGGCTCACAGCACTCACCGACATCGTACCCGAGTTGCTGGCAGAGTTGGTAAGGTTCTGTTGATACTGACGCCACTTACCACTTACAAGGTCGAAGGTACCGAAGCGGAGTACGATAGGCTTTGCAAAACCAGTGAGGAACATACGCATAAAGCGGATGCTGGTAAAATCGCTGATATTACCCACACGCTTCTGGAACTCCTCCAAAGGAATACGGAACTGATACCATGTGACTGGTTCAGAACCACCCTTACGCAGTGAGGCTGAGGCCACACGTTTATCAACAATGAAGTTCTGACCTACGACAAGGTCTTGTGGACGAATACTAATATGATACTGATAGTATTTCTCATATTCGTTCAACGTGTAGTCCTGATTGATATCCTCTACATCAGGCGTTGTTTTATACGAGGTGTCGTAACGCTCGTTGTTGTTGTCATTGTCTGGTGAGTTCCCCTGTGGGTTGTTGATGCGCTTATATCGTTCAAGGATAGAAGCCTGCTTTGCATCCCAGTCTGAACCACGGAAATAGTGGTAGTCATCATTAGCAGGGTCTGCCCATATCGAGTCAAACACAGCTTGATTGGTGTTAGTACGGGCTGCTGTAAGGAAGTTCTGATAAGAAGCAAACTGTTGTTCTTCTTCATCCGTCAATCCATTAAAGCCGACATCTTGTTTCGCACGACTACCCTTTGATGTTGCGAAGGCGTATGTAATCGTACTTTGTGTTGGTATTTTACCCCATTGTGTTGTCGTCCATGACGAGCTGCCATCTACTGGCATACCACTCTCATAGAACTTCTTACCATCTTTCAGTACGTCCTCAGACACCTCTCCAAGGTTGATGTAGAAGTCACCACCATACTGGTTCGCATTTGGTAGTCGGTTGGAGTAGATGAATGGGTCGAGCATCCAGAATTCTATGTATTCAATATTAGCAGTCTGGAAGTCGTTAGTATCCAACTTACGCATCATACCTCCCCATGTTCCAGTAGGATTCGTGAGGTGTCCGTTAACGTCAATATTCGGATTGAAGTTATAAGGTCCACGCTCAGAAGGGTAGTAGGCGAGGTTCAGAATATTTAATGTAGAGGTAGAACCACTGTAATTTCGGTCCCGAATTGGGAACAATTCGGTAACAGGAATCTCACGTACATAATGGTTAGAGAGTTGCTCGAGGTCACTCTTAATGTGTCCTGGAGTCAAAGAACTACTACGACGAGTGAAGAGTGGATCGATAGTGTACCATGCCAACAGACTTCGGTTGAAGCCACTGCGAAGGGTTGTCTTGTCTGAATATTCAGGGAAGTCTGATGGTACACTTGAGATAATCCAAGAGGTGGGCTGACTTACGTCGATAGTTGTCTTTGCTCCCTCAAAGTCATCAAGATAAGAAGCATTGTCCTGTGTTCCCTTGCTTTGACCAGCTAATAACTGTGCAAACTCAGCAGAGAAAGTAATGTAAGAAGGCTGGTTTACGTGTAGGAATGGAATCCTATTGAGCATATTTGTAAGCCACTGACTCTCTTTCTTCCAATGGATATTTAGTCCCCAAATGGTGTTGTTGAGAGGTTCAGAACCCATATTCACCTTTGTTGTCAACGGCTGTTCAGAGAGGTGCATGAATGTACCACCAATTTGGAAGTCCTTTGAAAAGTCGTACTCCCAGTTTACACCAATCATCGTCTTACGCTCCTGTTGATAAGCACTCTGGCTTTCTAACGATACATTGACTGCTGTACCTGCATCGATAATACTCTGATTAAGGATTGTTACCTCACCAGCACTGTAATCAACGCTATAGTCAGAACCCTCGTTCAAGGTTACACCGCCCGCAGTTACTATTACCGAACCCTGTGGAACGTTATAGGCTCCAAGCGAGATAACGTTTGCTGCCGAACCGCGATACTGTCCAACAAGGACGAACTTATCTTTCTCGGCAATCTGTTTAGCAATGGTCTTAGTAGAATCATAGAGTTGCTCAAAAACGTATTTATTCGCTATGGCTGTAGTAACTCCCTTATCGGTCAATACTTTGCGAAGTCCATTACCGAAAGGCTCAGCCATTGGGAAGAACACACGTCCGTTGCTGATAGTATAGCCCTCAACATAATCAAAATAACCATTAGAATGTGGATTGTTATTATTATCCAGTCGGTCAGCATTGAGAAGCTTGATAAGTGTTTGGTTCTTTACTTGCGGTTCAGGGATGTATGACAGATAGACACCAGTCGTATCACTCTGATACTTCACGTCAAGGCGGAACTTATCACGCTCAATGTTAGCAGCGAGATAATAGACATTTTTCATCATCAAGTCCCAGTTTCCTTGTTTAGGATTATTGCTGGTGTTCTTCAATGACTTGACGAAGAGTGCCTCATTGATATTGGTTCGGTCGCTGGCAAACTCGCCCACCTGATAGGTTACACCACCGTATGTATATTCGTAGGCAATCGCCAATACTTGGTCAGTCTGCAGCCCGCTCTTCAGTGAGATATAACCTAAGGCATTGTTGACAGTGTATTCAGAACTATTGAGCAGGCGAGCATTTGCCAACTTCTCATAGTCGTTACCACCCACAAGACCTGCACCATCAAGAATACTCGTCACTTGATCTATGTTACGAGCAGCGGGATAGGTTTGTGTGATAGTGGTGTATTCAGTATTAGCATTGTTCGTTGGTACGGGTCCGTTACCAGTCCCCCACAGATCAGTACGGCTAATCTTCTTGTTCTCTCCAAGGTCGGTCAGTGCAACGATGTTACGTGTGTTACTCGTTGTTCCAGTCTTATTTGTCACCCACACCTCTACACGATTAATCGTCACACCCGTCTTGAGGTTAGGCAATGACTTCATCGCTGCGTCATAGTTGTCGCGGAAATATTGTGAAAGGAAGAAGTGGTGATTCTCTTCATAGTCAGCCGCATCAATTTCAAACGGCGTAAGCTGTTTTCCACCACGTGAACTCACGCTCTTGTTAGAACTCTTTTTCTGTGATAATACGGTCTGTAACTTCAGTTTACCAAACTGCATATCGGTACGAATACCGAAGAGGGCTGATGCTCCCTGTACGAGAGAGTTGTTAGAAGGGAAGGTTACATTACCACCCTCAACGAGTTTGATAATCTCATCTTCCTTACCTTCATATCTTAGTTTGAAGTTCTGTGTGTCAAAGTCGAAGGTCGCATCAGTGTTGTAGTTAAGGTTCATGTTCACCTTATCACCCACCTTACCATTCACGTTGACATTGATTTTCTCATCAAAGTCCATTGCCGTTGTCTTACGATTACGGATAGGAAGTGATGGGTTATCAATGTTCTTGATATTTGCACCGAACTTTAGTTCAGCCGAACCCTGTGTCTTGATACGTACACCACCGGGACCGAATATCTTTTCAGCAGGCCCCAATGAGAAGTGCATATCAGTAAAGTCAAACTTATCCTTACCTTTCTCCCTGAGTATCTCTTGATTCTTTGAGCGATAGTAGTCGGCAAAGCTACGCTTCTCCGTCCACTTCCGATACTCCTCTGGCGTCATCATGATTGGAGCCATCACGTAGGTCTTACCAATCTTATAACCAATGATATAGCGATCGAGAGAGTCGTTATACTCCACAGTCTGTCGCATATTCTCAGGTCGGATAAGGTCGGTAGAGTTTTCCTTGAGGTCGTCGTATGTAATCGGGGTTGTGCGCTGCACCTTCCAACGAGGATGTAGCAAAGAGTCAGGAATAGTCTCCTCGTCAATCTCCACTTCAATAGGCTTCGCTTTCTTAACCGTATCTGGTGGTGTTACCCTATAAATGAGTTTGGCAATTGGTGCAAAACCAAGTGCCGAGCGTCCCCAACTCAACAGTCCGATACTGCCGAGAAGTATGATAATAAGGATGGATATGTAATACTTTCTTTTCAAGAAGATAAGTGGTTTGACACCTTTTCAATCTCTTTTGGGATAGACTTGTATAGGTATCAGTGGATAG
>CAUVDL010000120.1:0-4239 GCA_963550695.1 uncultured Prevotella sp.
CTCAACTTCGGACGACGACGCTCTATATCAATCGCCATTCCCATCAACGTGTTAATCAATGATACAGAATCAGCACCTTCATCTTCACAAGCACGTGCTATGCTGGCTACATCAGTGACATTTGGCGAGAGCTTCACAATCATTGTCTTATGATAATGCTGGCGCACAGCCTTCACAATGGAAGCAGCTCCAGAGCAGGTGACACCAAACGACATACCGCCTTCTTTCACATTAGGGCATGAGATATTTACCTCGATAGCTGGAATTCCTTCCAATGCATCAAGTTTCTCTGCGGTTTCTGCATATGATTCAGGAGAATTTCCACTCACATTGACAATCATATTCGTGTCGATATCCTTTATCTGAGGATAGATATGTTCGATGAAGTAGTCTACTCCCTTATTTTGCAAACCTACGCAGTTAAGCATTCCCTGAGGTGTTTCTACCATACGTGGATAGTCATTTCCCTCACGTGGTTCCAGTGTCGTACCCTTGACAATAATTCCTCCGATTTCTTCCAATGGTACGAAATCGGCAAACTCCAAACCATAGCCAAAGGTGCCACTGGCTGTCATTACAGGGTTCTTGAGCTGCAAGTCACTTATCTTTACACTTAAATCAGCCATGTTATAATCATCTATTTTTACAAAACTATGTGATTGTATGATTCCTCTTCCTATTTAGCACTATTAATATAATAGGTATAATAAAAGAGAACTAAGCTTCAACCACTCCTATCTGTTTTATTCTCCCCACATCAATCTACGTGTATCGAAGACTGGACCTTCCGTACAAACGCACAAATTTCCTTCTGTCGTTTTCTCTACACAGCACAGACAAGCACCAACACCGCACGCCATCATATTCTCTAACGAAGCCTCGCAAGGAATTGATGCCTGATGGGCATAACGTGCCACTGCCATCATCATTGGCTTAGGACCACATGTCGAAATACGGTCAAAACGCTCTGTGGTCAGGACAGAATGGTTTGTAACAAAACCTTTCTCGCCTGCAGAACCATCCTCAGTAGTTATACATACCTTTCCATACTTCTCGAAGAGCGATACCTCTGCTAAGTCGGCTTCTGTACGAGCTCCCAACAAAAAGACAGGCGAACCGCCAGCATCCTTTATCTGCTTACCGAAATAAAGCAACGGAGCAACACCGACACCGCCACCAACGAGCAACACACGCTCAGACGGACTTGCCAAAGGTGCAAACGTATTGCCCAAAGGAAGCACGCAGTTTAACACGTCACCTTCACGTAGACGTGCAAGCGTGTGCGTACCTTCTCCTACGGTTGCAACAAGCAGCCACAACTCATTACGCTCTTTATCAACAAAATTAATGGAAATAGGACGGCGAAGAAAGGTAGAAGGCGAGCCGTCCACTCTCACCTCTACAAACTGACCAGGCAGCATCTCTGGAAGCGGTTTCTCATCTGTCAGCTTAATAAGGACATTCCTTGCATTGACACGCTCCACGGAAGATACCTTCAAGTCGAGGACATACTTCTTCATCTTGCTTTGCTTTTTAAAACTATGCAAATATAGGTAAAATATCCCGATTATAGACTGATTGAAGAAAAAAACAGAAAGAAATCCTTTCAAAACGAGTAATGCCCATAAACATCTATCGCATTAATAATACAATTAACACCTTTATATATAATCAGAAAGAAACAATCTTATGCTTTTTCAGTCTCCGTGCTATAACCCAGCACATAATGTGTTAGTTCCTAACACGTGGTGTGGATGATTAGCACGATACGTGCTAAGGGAGTAAACATCTCGAAAAATAACACAACAAAACGCACAACTCTTCTTCGTCTTCTTGATTTTATATAGCACTACGAAATGGTTTTGATTCCAATGAAGAATACAGGGTAACGACATCTCATCACTCAATTGAATAAGACTCAATTGAGTGCCAACTGTATGGAATCCAATCTTCTCGGCAGCTATACTAATACCATATAAAGATACACCTTCATTAGATATATTGCATAAATCATGAAGGTGTTCTATATTATAGTTTTTGCCATAAGACTTACTAATCATAGCTAAACACGTCGGACCGCAGTCCATTGCGTCATATTGTTGCAAAACTGGGAATCTCTTCATTATTTTGTCATTGGTTGGCTATTATGATTTTCCTGGTTATATCTGTAAAGCCTTCAAGAGTTTTCCCTATGCGAGGAAGCATCTCTGGTTGCGTTACATCCCAATGATATAGAGCAGGGAAAGGGTAGTTTCTTTTATCTGCTTGCATGATATAAACAATAGCGTAGAAATTGCCTTTAAGCATTAGACGATCAACACACAACACTCGTTTCTTCGATGGCGAGATAATGAGGTTTCGCCAAAAGTCTCCAATCTGCAGTTTACGTTTACTATTCCATTCATCAGCTAATTCTCCTACACAATCACCATTGATATTCAGAGAGTAGTTAGGCGCCCACTCTTGATTTTCGTTGTTAAGTCTTAAGATAATAAATTTATCAGCAGACACGAATTCTACCCTCTTGTCCTTAAATGGTAATTGGTTGATGCTTGCTTTAATCAAATCATAAGCTGCATATCGATTATTAAAATTCGACTGGTTTATGAAATTTAACGTATAACCACCAGTATAATTAGGAGACAGTAAATCTTTTCTCAACGGATATTTAACATTCGTCTTAAAATTGATGACCTCAAATGTATTTTCGTTCATGCTTAGCTCTGATGAATCTATAAATCCGAAATTAGAGCTACTGCATCCTGTAAATAGGGAAGCGGCTAACATTATAACTATTACATATTTCATTGTATATTTATTAGAATCGATGTACTTCATTTGTCTTGGTATTTGAAAGATGTTTTTTTTGTTTATAGTTAAAAGTATAACTAAAGTTCCCCACCCAAATAAATAGATAGAAAAATAACAGTTTGTCGAATTTTCTTTGTAAATTAGTAATCGCCAAAGAACTGATTTTAAAGACAAAACAACAAAACTGTTATGAAAGCAAAAATAGAGAAAATAAGTGAGTTATCCAAGTGTTTTGAGAACCTTGTTTCTCAGGCACTTGGGATTCTTACAAGAATTTATGCTGCGGAATTAGGGTAATATATTGTTTATTCATTGCACTTAACCCTGTAAATTTACTTTATGAATTTTAATCTACCGACTTTATTATTTCTCTCAAGTAACATTTCTTTATTTGTAATACGTCTTATCATAAACTTATGACCACCTATAAAGATAACACTATCTTCCATTAACTTCCATTTCTCGTATAATATATTATCACCAGTATCTAATTTTCTAAAGTTCCCATCTATATCCTTATAAAGTATAAACCAACTTCCATTTGACCAAAAACTATAATAATAGCCTTCTGGAGACATATTTTCACAGCACTCCCATATTTTATATTTGGTACCTGAAATCTTTTTATTCAAGTCTTGCTTACAAGCTGACAATATCAAGATGCAACTAATAAAAATAGCGTTTAAATACTTCATTGTTTAATTATTAAAGTTTCCCACCCTAATAAATAGATAGGAAAATAACAGTTTGTCGAATTTTCTTTGTAAATCCTTAATTCACTTTCTTTGTCCAAAGCCTACCATTGCTCGTATCTGCTTTAGGAGTGTCCCACCCTTATGAGAAGCATCGATAAAATGAATATAATATTCCTCATAACGCTTTATATTTGATGAGCAATACGAATTCATTTTAATTTCTTCAACCAAAACAATGTATCATCCCGTTTTAGATTTTTTCTCCAATCTCTTATATTGTTGCCTAATCCAAAGAGTAGAATAGCATCTTTATCATAAATATCATAGAGGATCAGATTTGCTGCAAAATCGGTCTTCTTATCAGATAATAAGTGCCTCCACATCTCCTTTTCTATTTTCTTAACGATACTTTTCTGTTTATCTGTCAGCTTAACACGCACTCTATAGCCCTTATTTATAATAGGAACACAGGTGTCACATGCGACTAAGAGGATATTATAATGAAGTTTATCATTCTTTATAAATGATAAGTCATTCGATGAATATGTATTATTTAACTGCTGATTATTACAGTTAGCTGTAATAACAAGCATTACGCCAATCAATAGTAAGCCAAATCTTTTCATATCTATTTTTTATTGTTTTCGTAGTGCTCTACCTTGTTTGATATAATCTTTTCTGAGTGAGGTATTGGGAGATAATATCTTCCGTAAGTTTATATTTTTATTTTTAG
>CAUVDL010000121.1:0-4136 GCA_963550695.1 uncultured Prevotella sp.
GAATTTCGTGAATTCGGGTGCAAAGATAATGAAATAAATGGAAAAAGGAGAAAGGACGATAAGGAAATTTAATGTTTTAACACATTTTGTTTACTCAAACATGAGTTTATGGGTGATTTGGAGTACCTTTGCAAGAAAGTAAACATGGCTTTGTAACGAGGTGGAGGTGTCTTTGCGGGGAGGTAGACATCGCTTGCAAGGAATAGAAATTACCTTTACAAGGAAGTAAACGAACTATAAGACAAGAGGATTGAATACAATATATATCAAGCAGGGCGAGACGCATGAATTAGTAGAACAGGTTGCAACCATAGGTTTTTTTGATGGGGTGCATCGTGGACATCAGTTTCTGATTAGTCGTGTCATTGATGAGGCTGAGCGGTCGGGAATGGCATCAGCGGTTATTACCTTCGACCGACATCCGCGTCAGGTGTTGCAGGCTGACTACCAACCACAACTGTTGTCAACACTCGATGAGAAGCTATTGCTGCTCTCAAAGACACGCATTGACAATAGTTTCGTGTTACATTTCGATGCTTCATTGGCTACCCTCTCAGCCCATGACTTCATGCAAGAGGTGTTGTGCAAACAGCTGAACGTAAAGAAACTCATCATTGGTTACGACAATCGCTTCGGACATAACCGCTCTGAGACTTTTGAAGACTATGTTCAGTATGGCAAGGAATTGGGTATTGAGGTCATTCGTGCCGATGCCTTCTTGCCAAATGATGAGAAGGTGAGCTCTTCGATCATCAGAAACGACCTCCGTGTGGGCAATATTGAGGCAGCCAATCGGCTTTTGGGCTATGATTATACGATAGAGAGTCGTATCGTGAGTGGCTATCAGAATGGGCGCAAGATGGGTTTCCCAACCGCCAACCTCGATGTGAACAGCTGTCAGCAGCTGCTCCCTGCATCTGGTGTCTATGCGGTTTTGGTGCGCTTGAAGGACTCTGTCGGATGGAAGCGAGGGATGATGAACATTGGGCATCGTCCTACCTTCAATGGCACAACGACTTCCATGGAGGTGAATCTCTTTAATTTCACTGGAAATCTCTATGGACAGGAACTCCTTGTAAGTTTCATTAGTAAGATAAGAGACGAGCATAAGTTCGACTCTTTAGAAGCCTTAGCGCAACAGCTGAAGCAAGACAAGGACAATATCAACCGCTTGTTTGATGAGATTTATAACATACAAGAGAATATTATTAATACACCCTAAGATTTGCAGAAATGAACAGTAAAAACGCTTTGAGCGCAACGCTCTATATCATCTTATTTGTTTCACTTTTCATCTTGATACAAAGTCTTTCTTTCGAGGGAGGTAAGCAGCTTGTAAGTCTACTTGGAGGAGTAGGGGGTGCTGATGGGGACTATCTGACGAAAAATGGTGAGATTCTTGCAATAACAGCAGTCATCAGTAGTCTTGCAACCTTTATCCTCTTCATTAGTACAAAGTGGGCACCCGTATCTGGCAACTATTTGAAGACTCGTCCTTGGGACGTATTCTTCTGGTCGGCCCTCTTGGCATTAGGATCAATACTCCCTATGCAATTCCTTGCCGAAAAGATTAATCTAACGATGCCAGAGGGAACAGAAGAGATGTTTAAAAGTATCATGAAGGTGTCTTGGGGCTATGTTGCCTTGGGCTTAATGGTGCCAATAGCCGAAGAGATAGTCTTCCGTGGAGCTATTCAACGCGTACTGCAAAACGCCTTAGGCGAGCGCAAACGATGGATAGCCATTGTCGTTTCAGCCCTCATCTTCGGTATTATCCATTTCAATTTAGCACAGGGTTTACACGCTTTTTTGGTAGGTCTGCTATTGGGTTGGCTCTATTCGAAAACGGGTAGTATTCTGCCAGGCTTCGTATTTCATTGGGTGAACAATACGGTGGCTTATCTTATGTTCAACCTCATGCCACAGATGAACGACGGCAAACTCATCGACTTCTTCCATGGCAACGACCGCATGATGTATGGTGGCTTGTTCTTTTCACTGTGCATCTTTGTTCCTTCGTTGTTACAGTTAATGGGAAGGATGTCAAAGGAGAAGAAATAAGTGGCTTCCCTATAAAGATATCTGATAAAATGAGCGCATAGGATGAGGGACGATAATGCCTATCCTCTCACATCCTTACCCTCTTTTACAGGCGTGCTAAGGCTTAACACCAAATGTGCGAACGCTTAGCACCAAATGTGCGGAGCCTCCGTATCATTCTATGATACCATTTCTTTATTTTGTAAAGGATATGGGTTAAAAAAGAATCGACCATTACATAGGCTACAGAGAGCCATGTAATGGTCGATTACTTACTTATAGACTTTACAGTTAGCGACTACATATTCTCGCACTCCTCGTTCTCATGAACAGGGATTTTTGCCTCCTTTGTAGTCTTTTCTGCCTTATAACCAAACTTCTCAAAAGCCTTTTGAAGCTTCTCCTCATTGGTCTTCTGAGCATCGTAGGTTACATAAACTTTCTGTTCTTCAACACTTGTCTTAATCTCCTTCACACCCTTTGCAAAGCGGAGGTTGTTCTTTATTTTCGCCTCACAGTTAGCACAGTGCATCTGTGGAGTAGTAGTGAAGATAACTGTTTTAATGTCTTTGGCTGTTGCAATCATGGCTACCATGAGCATCAGCATTGTGAAAATAGCTTTTTTCATAATTGTTCTTTGTTTGTGGGAGACGTCTGAAAGTTTGTTTCAAGACGTCTCTCAGTGTTATCGTTTATATTATTCTATGGTGAAAAATGTATGTTTACTGTCTTTTACCGAGATTCAGACGGATACCAACGTATGCCATTGCGCCCTCAACAGGACCATAGACCATTGTTGGTTCGAAGCCGTTAGCCCATGGATTTTGATAGCCGATGATAGGGTTCTTCTGCTTGTAATTGGTAAGGTTTTCGCCACCAATGTAAAGAGAGAAGTGGCGGAAGTAGCGTGTCACCTGCCCGCTAAGCTGTCCGTAAGCCTTATAGCTGCCTGCCCATGAGCGTTCGCCCGATGGTAGTGCATAGCTTTCAGGCATTCTACCACCTCCGTTCAGTGCCGCAGTCGCATCAAACTGCCAGAGTCCTAAAGGCGTTTTATAACTGAGCGTTAAGAGTCCTTTGTAACGACTCTGCAATGGTTTCCATCTGAGCTGACCGCCGTAAGTAGCCTTCACGAGGTTGTATCGGTAGGCTGCCGTCAGTTCAAAGCCCTTGAAAAGAGGGTAGGAAGCATCGATTTGGAAGGTGTGCGAGAAACTCTTACCATTGAGATTGGTGATATGCAGTTCCTCTGGATTGCTGTCATAGTCAATCAGCATCTGTGAGAGGAAGTGCGTGTAATAGTAATCAGTATTGATTTTCAGCAGCTTACTTCCTATTGGAATGTTGAAATTAAGACTTGCACCATAGTTCCATGCAGCCTCTTGATCGAGTTTGTCGATGATGAGTCGGCGGCCCGAAGCCATTAGGTAGTTGTTCTCTGCCAGTGCGTGTGGACTGCGATAGCCCTTACCAGCAGAGAGACGGAGGGTCATGAAGTCTGCAGGAACCCACTTCAAGTGGAAGCGTGGAGTAAAGAAGGTGCCATAGACGTTGCTATGGTCGACGCGCAATCCTGCCATAGCGATGAATCGACTGTGCAGGTTATAGGTGTACTGAACGTATGCACCCGGTGTTGTCTCACGCTCAATGCCACGTGTGAGTGGGTAGATATTACCATAATCAGCCGCAATGGCCGTTGCTGGCAGTGTCAGGCTCTGATGCAAATAATCGTGGTTAAGGCTCAAACCAGCCGATAGATTGTGCTCGTCAGAGAAGTTTGTCTCAAAGATAAGCGATGCGTAAGCATTCTTCTCGTTGACATCATACTGCTTAATACCATATTGCGCCTGCTGCTTGTGCATAGATACATTACCCAACAGGGCGATGTTCGTACCATGTGTATGGTCGAAGAAGAAGGCATGCTTCATGTAAGCTTCGTAGCGGTCGGTGCCGATATCAATGCGATAAGGATTCGTTGCAGCAGCATGAGGAGTCTGACCACTCATGCGGTCTTCCTTTAATAGTGACAGACCAGCATGAAGGATATAATCTCCTTGCTTCCAAAACCAACGGTTCTGCAGGTTGTATTGTCTCAC
>CAUVDL010000122.1:0-4124 GCA_963550695.1 uncultured Prevotella sp.
CGGTCTGAACCATGTTAGAACCAATCATACCGCCAGCACCGACGATAACGAGTTTTTCGTTTGTTAAATAATTCATAATAGATATTTAATTAAAAGTTAAATTCTCTTTTATATTGATACGGCAAAGTTACGAAAAAAATGACCATGTGAGAAAGATATTGTAGAATAAATGTGTTATTTATTATAAAAAGTGGAGGCTTTGTAAAGTCTGTCTATCAAATCGATTAATTCTTAGTCGGGTTGTCTTGGAAGTTCTGATTTAATTGTTTAACTTAGCAGCGTAAACAAGGTTGCTTTTATAAAGGATGGGAGAATTTGTATACCCCCCTTCGACAGTAGATGAAATCTTTTAGACTTAAGTCTTAAAAACAAAGATATGATACATATAATTAATGAGCGTGTTGAAAGATTACGCTCGTGGATGAAAGAGAATGGATTTTCGGCTTTTGTTTTTCCAAGTAGTGATCCTCATAACAGTGAATATGTAGCTGATTATTGGAAGAGTCGTGAATGGATTTCAGGCTTCAGTGGTTCTGCGGGAACAGCTGTTGTTACATTAGAACATGCTGCGCTATGGACAGATTCGCGCTATTTTATTGCAGCTGAGAAGGAGTTGAATGGTACAGACTTTCAGCTGATGAAACTTCGTGTGGAAGGGACTCCTTCTGTCTCAGAATGGCTTGCGAGTGAACTGTCTACTTCTGAAAAGGCTGTGGTTGGACTGGATGGAAATGTAAACTCTTTTGCGGGGGTTGCTGCAATGGAACAAGAGTTGGCGACAAAAGGGAACATTACAGTGCGAACGGATACTGATCCAATGACTGATCTTTGGACGGATAGACCTGTGATACCTGATAGTATAGTATGCCTCCATCCATTAAAATATTCTGGAGAATCAACTTCGAGTAAGATAAGTAGGGTTCGTAAGCATCTTTTAGAATGTGGTGCTGATGGTTTATTGGTAACAGCACTTGATGAAATTGCATGGGTGTTAAACTTGCGAGGGAGTGATGTACATTGTAATCCAGTTTTTGTTTCTTATCTATTGATTTCTCCCGAGACTATTACCTTGTATATAAATAATGTAAAACTCTCCGAGGATGTTAGAGCTTACCTTGCATTAGAAAAGATAGACATTAAGGTATATGAAACTGTCGTGGAGGGACTTCGCTCCTATATGGGTAAGTCGCTTTTAGTAGATATGTCCTCTACAAACTATTCGTTAGCGACAGCGATACCTTTCGAGAAAGTATGCTCAGGGGTTTCACCAATTGTTAGTATGAAGGCTGTAAAGAATAAAGTAGAACAAGACGGCTTCCGTGCTGCAATGTTGCGTGATGGAGTAGCAGTGGTAAAATTCCTTGCGTGGTTGAAGTCTGCTGTTGAGGCTGGGGGACAGACGGAAATCTCACTTGATGAGCGTTTGACGGCTCTACGTGCTGAACAACCAAAGTTTAAGGGTATCTCTTTTGATACAATAGTGGGCTATGAAGCACATGGAGCTATTGTTCATTATGAAGCTACGCCAGAGACGGATATTCCTATTGAACCTCATGGTTTAGTTCTCATAGATAGTGGTGCGCAATATTTAGATGGTACGACAGATATTACACGAACCATTGCTTTAGGCGAACTGACGGAGGAACAGCGTCGAGTTTATACTTTGGTGCTGAAGGGGCATATTCAGCTTGATATGTGCCGTTTCCCTGCAGGTGCGTGTGGCTCACAGGTTGACGCTCTTGTACGTGCACCGATGTGGCGTGAAGGTTATAATTATATGCATGGAACAGGGCATGGAGTAGGGAGCTATCTAAATGTACATGAAGGTCCTCATCAGATTCGTATGGAATGGCGTCCTGCTCCACTTCAAGCAGGAATGACCGTTACTAATGAGCCTGGTATTTATTTGGAAGGGAAGTTTGGTGTGCGTATTGAAAATACCTTGTTGATCGTTCCGGCTGAAACAACAGCCTTTGGCGATTTTCTCAAGTTTGAAACACTCACGCTTGCACCGATTGATACGGCTCCGATTGTGCTTGAGATGTTGAGTGCTGAGGAACGTGAGTGGCTTAATAACTATCATCGTCGTGTTTATGAAAGCCTATCGCCTCATTTGACAGAGGGTGAAAAAGAGTGGCTAAGGGTGGCAACGTTACCGATTTGACGTTTGTGTAATACCGCTTAGAACATGATGTTAAGCAACCTTTGGGAAGAAGCGTGAAGGTGCTAAATAGCATGTTCTGAGCTGTAATAATGTCTTTTCTAAAAGCCTTTTTAATCGATAAGAAAGTAGGAAAAAACCACAAATGTTTGGAAGTTAGGAGAATAAAGTGTAACTTTGCAGGCGCAAAAGTGGTGTCATGCCCTTTGCACTATGTTTAATTAATAAATAATTTAAAACAAAAAGCATGATTATTGTACCAGTAAAGGACGGTGAGAACATCGAGCGCGCGCTCAAGAAGTTCAAGAGAAAGTTTGAGAAGACAGGTGTTGTTAAGGAGCTTCGTGCTCGTCAGCAGTTTGACAAACCATCTGTTAAGAAGCGCTTGAAGATGGAACGTGCCGTTTACGTACAGCATCTTCGCGACGCAGAAGAGTAAAATTTTCTTTAAAAATTTGGCGGTTTGGATTAATTTCCGTAAATTCGTTGCCATATAAATGATTTGACAATGTGCCGATGGTAGAAAAGTTCTTAGATTACATTAAGTTTGAAAGGAATTACTCCTCGATGACTGTAATCAACTATTGTAAGGACCTAACAGAGTTCGAACGATTCTACAAAGAACTTGAACCTCAGCTCTCTTGGGAGTCTATAGACTCTGATATTGTCAGAAATTGGATGGAGTTCATGATGGATAAAGGCAATTCTGCTTCGTCTGTCAATAGAAGACTCAGTGCGCTGAGATCTTTTTATAGATTTGCACTTCGTCGTAAACTTATAGAGAAAGACCCTGTTCATGGTCTTCAAGGTCCTAAACGACAAAAGCCTCTTCCTCAATTCCTAAAGGAGTCAGAAATGGAAAGGTTGCTGGATTCTAAGATGTGGACAGATAGTTATAAGGACGTACTTGAACGTACTATAATTATAACATTCTATGTGACGGGTATTCGTTTGTCAGAATTGATTGGTCTTGATGATAAGGATATTGATAATGTCACTTGTGAAATAAAAGTAACAGGTAAGAGGAATAAGCAACGAATAGTTCCCTTTGGTAAGGAACTTGCTGATGTGTTTGCTCATTACCGACAGGTACGCAACACGACAGTAAAAGGTGATTCCATAGCCTTCTTTCAAGTAGAGAAGGGTAAAAGGATGACGGCTGCACAGGTAAGAAGTTTGGTTAAGAAAAATCTATCAAAGGTGTCAACGTTGAAAAAACGTTCACCACACGTTCTTCGCCATACGTTTGCCACGGCAATGCTCAATCATGAAGCAGGACTGGAAAGTGTAAAGAAGCTGCTTGGTCATGAGAGTCTGTCAACGACAGAGATTTATACTCATACAACTTTTGAGCAGTTGAAGAAAGTCTATAAAAATGCCCATCCAAGGGCTTAACCTTTTAAAAACGGAGGTACCTATGGAAATTAAGATTCGGTCGATTCATTTCGACACAACCGAAAAGTTACAGGCTTTTATCACCAAGAAGGCTGAAAAGTTAGAAAAGTCTTACGAAGACATTCAGAAAGTAGAGGTGCAATTGAAGGTTGAGAAGCCTGCTACAGCATTAAATAAAACTACAGGTTTATCAGTAGTAGTTCCTGGTAATACCTTGTTTGTGGAAAAAACCTGTGACACTTTTGAAGAAGGTGTTGATCAGTGTTTAGATGCGATGAAGGTTCAGCTCACCAAGTTTAAGGAAAAACAAAGAAAGCATTAAAAAATCTCTGAAATATTTTGGAGATTAAAATAAAAGTCTTACCTTTGCAGCCGTTTTACGACAAGTAGCCTTCGGCTGCAAAAGTAATGCCTCTTTAGCTCAGTTGGCCAGAGCACGTGATTTGTAATCTCGGGGTCGTTGGTTCGAATCCGACAAGAGGCTCTCCTTGAAAGGGGGATACATTTGCTGACGGGTAGTTTCCAGAGTGGCCAAATGGGGCAGACTGTAAATCTGCTGCTTCTAGCT
>CAUVDL010000123.1:0-4086 GCA_963550695.1 uncultured Prevotella sp.
TTGTGTAACCTGCACTAACACGATAAGGCAACCAGTTAGCAACTTGACCAGAAACGGCTACGTTATGATCATGGCTAAACGCAGTACGGAAGATTTCGTTCTGCCAATTAGTGTTAGCCTTACCAAGGCGTGAATAAGCTGTTGGAACCTGATTACCATTAGCATCAAGCGTATAAAGATCAGTACCAAACTTGTTTGCGATGAGACTACGATACTCATCAGCAGACAACACATCAAGATTCTTAGAATTTCTACTAACAGTAAAGCTACCATTATATGAAACCTGCAAGCCACGACGTCCCTTCTTGGTTGTAATGATGATAACACCATTTGAACCACGAGAACCATAGATTGCAGTAGCAGAAGCATCCTTCAAAACGTTGAAAGACTCAATATCCTGTGGGTTTACAAGTGACAAAGGATTGCTAACACCCTTAATACCTGTCTGGTCCATAGCCACACCATCAATCACAATCAATGGATTGTTAGATGCGTTCAAAGAAGAACCACCACGAATACGAATGTTAGCACCACCACCAGGAGTACCACCATCGCTCGTTACACTCACACCGGCAACCTTACCAGCGAGCATGTCTTGTGCATTAACAACAAGACCCTTATTCTTGCTATCAGGCTTTAAAGCTGTCACAGAACCAGTAAGGTCACTCTTCTTTACAGCACCGTAACCAATAACAACAACCTCATTCATCTGCTGTGCTTGGTCTTCCTGAAGTGTAATTACCATACCATTGGCTGCAGCTACCTGTTGTTTCTGAAAACCAATGTAAGAGATTGTCAAAGTGGCACCCGGCTGTACGTTGACAGAGAAGTTACCATCAAGGTCGGTCACAGTACCATTACTTGTCCCATTGATAAGGACAGAGGCACCAATAACTGGCTCGCCAGTAGCATCCTTCACCTGTCCAGTAATCGTAGACTGCGCAAAGGCACTAACTGAAAGGAATAGACCCAACAATAGAGTCAAAATCCTAACAGGAAATTTGCATTTTACCTGCTTCATCTTTGTTATTGTTAAAGTAATTTATAAATTGATTAAAGTAATATATTCGTTTAGATCGATCAAAGGGCGGTTTATAGCCTTTTTATAAGTCTTTTCTGCTGCAAAGATAGTTGAGTTTAAGCTACTTTATACTATTTTTGCTTTTGAATTTGTATTTTATGTAATGCAAACGATTGCATAAATAATTAACAGATAAATAAATTGATATAAGTCAAAGAATTTATAGAAAATATGTATATTTGCGTTATAAAACAATTAGCAGACTAAAGACAAAGCAAAATTGCATGAGTGATTCTACCAACATAACAATGAAGGATATAGCCCGAGACCTTGGTGTTTCGGTCGCTACCGTCTCTCGTGCGCTCAAAGACAGTCCTCGTATCTCTGCAGAAAAACGTGAGGAAATAAAGAAGTATGCACAAGAACATAACTTCTATCCTAACCTTCTTGCTGAGAGTCTGCGCAAAAGTAAGGTACAACCGATTAAGGTTATCGGTGTTATCATTCCACAGCTTGATCATTTCTACTTCTCATCTATTCTTTCTGGTATCGAAGAAGAGGCTTCTTCACGTGGCTATCGAATTATGGTTGCACAGAGCCGAGAGAACTATGAGGACGAAGTGAAAATCTGTCGAGCATTTTCGGAGAGTAAGGTTTGTGGCATCATCGTGTCTCAAGCGAAGAATACGACCAAATACGACCATTTCCAAACACTCATAGATAAGAGTATGCCTTTGGTTTTCTACGATCGTATCAGTACGGGTGTAAATGCCAGTCGAGTAGTTGTTGATGACTATATGGGTGCTTTCTCTGCCGTCACACACCTTATTAATACTGGTTGCAAGCGTATTGCTTATTACGGCACTTCGTTAACAATGCAAATCGCAAAGAATCGTTATAATGGATATCTTGATGCCTTACTGAAGAATGGTATGCACCCTAACGAGCAACTGATAAAGAACTGCGACAACAGATCAGAAGCCGAGCTTATCACGCCAAGCATAATGCGCCTTCCGGAACCACCAGATGCCTTCTTTGCCGTCAATGATGATACGGCTATCGGTATTCTTTATTCCTGCAAACGATTAGGTTTTCACGTCCCAGATGACGTATCTATCTGTGGTTTCACTAATGGACAACGTGCCATTGCCTGCGACCCAATGCTGACAACTGTCGAACAACGAGGAGTACGCGTAGGCGAAGAGGCTGCAAACATCCTCATCGATCAGGTAGAAGGAAGACTTCCTAAAAATCGAGTTGAGAAACGTGTGGTAAGGACAAGGCTGATTATCAGAGGGACAACGAGGTAAGGAGACCTCCCCCAACCCCTCCAAAGGAGGGGAGTGCTGGGAACCAAATTGGGCTTATGAGCCTAATTAGTCCAATAAGCCTAATAGCCCTCTCTTCAAAAGATAACAAACAACAAAAGCTTCGCACTCCCTTTCAAGAGGGACTTAAGGAGCACAAAAACTAACATAACAATGAAACAAAAACCTAACTTAAGCTTCTGGCAACTTTGGAATCTCAGCTTTGGATTCTTTGGAGTGCAGATTGCGTACGCGCTGCAGAGTGCCAACATCTCACGCATCTTCGCAACATTAGGTGCTGACCCTCATAATCTTAGCTACTTCTGGATACTCCCTCCATTGATGGGTATCGTCGTACAACCGCTTGTTGGAACACTCTCTGACATGACGTGGACACGCTTCGGACGTCGTATTCCTTACCTCTTCATAGGTGCAGCCATGTCTGTTCTCGTGATGTGTCTGCTACCAAATGCAGGCTCTTTAGGTATGGCAGTCTCAACGGCCATGGTGTTTGGACTTATCTCATTGATGTTCCTCGACACAAGTATCAATATGGCTATGCAACCCTTTAAGATGTTGGTGGGCGATATGGTCAACGAGAAACAGAAGACGCTCGCCTACTCTATTCAGAGTTTCCTCTGCAATGCAGGCTCTATCGCAGGCTATGTCTTCCCATTCTTCTTTACCTTCTTAGGTATCTCTAATCAAGCTCCATCAGGTGTAGTACCAGACTCAGTGGTTTATTCTTTCTATATCGGTGCAGCCATCCTCATCCTTTGTGTTATCTATACCACAGCTAAGGTAAAGGAGATGCCACCAAAGGAATATGCCGAATACCATTCTGTAGAGAAGAAAGAAGATACTTCAAAGTCTAATCTCTTTACCTTATTAAAGTTTGCGCCATCTACCTTCTGGAAAGTCGGTTTGGTACAGTTCTTCTGCTGGTTTGCCTTTATGTATATGTGGACTTATACCAATGGAACCGTGGCAGCTAACTGCTGGGGCGTAGATATGCTTGCACATGATGCCACAATGACAAAGGGTTATCAAGAAGCAGGCAACTGGGTTGGTATTCTCTTTGCCATTCAGGCGATTGGTTCAGTAGCTTGGGCAATGGTTCTTCCACAGTTCAAGAACACCAAACTCGCATACTCCTTCTCTCTTATCTTAGGTGCAGCAGGCTTTGTCCTTGCAGCCTTCATACACGACCAATATGTAATGTTCATCCCATTCCTCCTCATCGGATGCGCTTGGGCGGCTATATTGGCAATGCCATTCACCTTGGTGACGAATGCGCTCGAAGGTTATGGGCACTTGGGAACATATCTTGGCTTGTTCAACGGAACCATCTGTGTCCCACAGATTATCGCTGCGGCTATTGGCGGAGTGCTACTCCAGATGGTTGGTTCCGTACAAAGTAATATGATGATTGTAGCAGGCGTTTCCCTTATCCTCGGTGCAATATCCGTTGGATTCATAAAGGTACGCCGTCCTGCAGAGCAAGGGTAACAATAACTTTTTTATAATCTCTCTGAATTTAAGGGTGTGTTGAAAAGCGTTTCAGCACACCTTTTCCTTTTCTTTCAACGATTTCCTCGCCTCCTATCATCCAACAGATAAAGCCCGTTCTTAGCCTTTTTCATTCTTTCCCACCCATCATCGCCAAATTATTTTCATGAAAAGAAATATTTTTCTTCATGAAAAAAAATATTTCTTTTCACGTAAATAAATATTTCTCATCGTGAAAAGAAATCATAA
>CAUVDL010000124.1:0-4068 GCA_963550695.1 uncultured Prevotella sp.
ATCAACTGACGGGTAGTCCCCCGATAAGGAATCGCGTCAGTTTAGATACTAAACCTTTTCTTTACCTTTGAACTTTGAACTTTGATGTTTGAACTTTTACCTTTGAACTTTGAGGTTTGAACTTTTACCTTTAAGCTTGAACTTTTTCCTTCTGTTTTGCTTTGTTCTTTTATCGAACAAAACATATCATAAAGTTCCAAATTCAATGTTCAAAGATCAATGATTTCAAAGATCAATGATAAAGAAAATATTAACGCTTACTGAACTGGAAGTGAGCACGAGCCTTTGGCTGACCTGGCTTCTTACGCTCAACAGTACGGCTGTCGCGTGTCAGGAATCCCTGGTCCTTAAGTGCTTTCTTGTCCTCAGCGTTAACCTTAACCAATGCACGAGCGATAGCAAGACGCAGTGCCTGGCTCTGACCAGTAAAGCCACCACCATCGAGGTTGGCCTTAATGTCATACTGACCTTCTACACCGAGCAACTGCAGTGGCTGCTTAACCACGTACTGCAGGATAGCTGATGGGAAGAATTCAGTTAAATCTTTCTTGTTGATAGTGATCTTGCCGGTGCCCTCTGAGAGGTAAACACGCGCTACAGCGCTCTTACGGCGACCAATTGCATTAATTACTTCCATCTTTCTCCTTATTATTTATACTGGTTAATATCAATTGCCTTTGGCTTCTGTGCCTCGAGACCGTTGAGCTCTGTACCTTCGATAACATAGAGGTTATCCAACAGATGACGACCTAAAGGACCCTTTGGTAACATACCCTTAACAGCATGACGAATCATCTTGTCAATACCGTTCTTGCGAGTACGAAGCTGTGCAGGTGTGTTGAAACGCTGACCACCAGGGTAACCAGTATAACGTGTGTAAACCTTATCAGTCTCCTTCTTACCAGAGAATACAACCTTAGCTGCATTGATAATGATTACGTTGTCACCACAATCTACGTGTGGAGTGAAAGTTGGCTTGTACTTTCCGCGAAGAAGCTTAGCTACTTTAGAGCAAAGACGACCTACAATCTGATCGCTCGCGTCAATAACGACCCACTCTTTCTTAGCTGTTTCCTTGTTTACGGAAATAGTCTTGTAACTTAAAGTGTCCATTCTAAAAAATTAATAATTTTACTACTAAAAAACGTTTTCTATTTCTACGACTGTGCTTGTCCTAACCATGCTGCCCGGCCAAAGACAACACTATTAACACGTATCGTATGGGGTTCTAAGAAAATCCCCCTTTAATAATCGGACTGCAAAGGTACTTATTTTCAACCTTATATAATAGTTTTGAATAGTATGAATATGTGTAGTTTATGATTATTTAACTAAAAGTTTCTCTCCCGAAGGTTATTATTGCATTTCTCTAAACGTTTAGTCTGTCATTCTTTATGCGTTATGTTCTGTTGATTTTACAGTTATTAATGATTTTTCCTCCGAAGTGCTAAACAGTCATAATCAAAGCCCTAACCTTCTTATGAATGTTTGTAAAAACTTAAAAACAAAACGGGGAAGTCAAAAATGGTAAAAAAGATAGAGGGTTATGATAGTTTTATTTATTTTTGTAACGCTATAAAGCTTTTTCTTGTGTCTTTAAAGTATGATATAAGGCTGTGGCTTATTATATTAAATAGGTGAAATATAGAACATAAATAAATATAACAGATTAAACAAAGATGAATTTTAAGTCTATTTTATTAGGTGCGGCTTTGGCCATTAGTCCTATGTTCGGCTTTGCCGACAGTAATGTTAAGATGGTTGTTGGAACCTACACTGACGCAGGTAGTCAAGGATTATATTCCTTCTCTTTTGATCAGTCTACGGGAACAGCCTCAGGGATTAGTTCGTTGAAGGTTGACAATCCTTCTTATTTTGCTTTTAGCAAGGATGGACGTAATATTTATGCTGTTAGTGAGAAGAATAGCGCAACGGCTGTTCTTAACAGCATTGGTTTCGACCCTATTAATGGTACTTTTGCTTTTAAGAACTCACAGTTGACACATGGTGGCGACCCTTGTTATGTTTCTACCGATGGCAAGATTGCTCTTACAGCTAACTATTCTGATGGTACTATCTCTGTATTTCCGATTCTCAAGAATGGTACGCTTGACAAGTCATTGTTGCAAATAGGTAGTATGAAGGGTGGTCCTATCCGTTCACGTCAGAACACTCCTCACGCACATTGTGCTATCTTTGCTCCTGATGGTTATATCCTTACAACCGACTTTAGCGGCGACCGTATTCTTTGTTTTTCTTATAACAAGCATGATAAGAAGTTAGAGGATCATGGTATTGCTGCGCATATAAAGGCAGGTTCTGGTCCACGCCATCTTGTTTTTGCTCCTAATGGAAGATATGCTTATCTTATGAACGAATTGTCTGGTAAGGTGATCGTTTATAGTTATAGTGATGGTAAGTTAAAGGAACTTCAGTCTATTGCTGCTGATAACGCTAATGCACGTGGGGGTGCTGATATCCATGTTAGTCCTGATGGTATGTTTGTTTATGCAAGCACACGTTTGAAGGGTGATGGTATCACAATCTTCCGTGTAGGCAATAAGGGTACATTGACTCGCGTTGGTGTGCAGCGTACGGGTAAACATCCACGTAACTTTGTTATAACCCCAAATGGTAAGTTCCTTCTTGTTGCTTGCCGTGATGACAACTCGGTACAGGTGTACTCACGTGACAAGGATACGGGTATGCTTAAAAATACCAATCAGGACATTGTTCTTAGCCACCCTGTTTGTGTAAAGTTTTATCCAGAGTAGGTTTTTGGAGTTAAGGATTTAAGGAGTGAAATGGAGTTAAGACATTAGTTTTTTCTCTTTCGCTCCTTTTTTGGAGTTAAGGATTTAAGGAGTGAAATGGAGTTAAGACATTAGTCTTTTCTCTTTTGCTCCTTTTTTGGAGTTAAGGAGTTAAGGAGTGAAATGGAGTTAAGACGATACTCTTTTTCCTTTTGCCCCTTTTTTGGAGTTAAGGAGTTAAGGAGTGAAATGGAGTTAAGATATTAGTCTTTTCTCTTTCGCTCCTTTTTTGGAATTAAGGATAGAATTAAAATCGACAGATTACAATCGTGACTGTTGGAAAGAAATTAATGAATAAATTAAATATGATGACAAGTTCACCCCCGACATACCTTAGAGGACAATAATACGCCCTACATGTGCCTGCTATATGCAAATGCCTCTCCTTATTCCCCTCTGATATAACCGAAAACTGTTACATTGTCACAAAAAAAGAAGATAGGAAGCAAGGTAATTCGATTATTTTCTCCATCTTTGTAACCGAAAACTGTTACAGTGATACAAAAAAAGAAGATAGAAATTAGGTTAATTCAATTATTTTCTCCATCTTTGTAACCGAAAACTGTTATAGTGATACAAAAAAGAAGATTACTATGGAGATTAGGAGAGACAGATACCTGAATAAGCTCATTGCTAAGAAACAGGATGGTATGATTAAGATTGTTACGGGTATTCGTCGTTGCGGTAAGTCATACTTACTGAATCATTTGTTTAGACAGCATCTTGTTGGAACTGGTGTAAACGAAAACGACATAGTAGAACTTGCACTCGATGAAGACGTAAACGTAAAATATCGTAACCCATTTGAACTTGGTAAATATATCAGGGAGATATGTGCTGATAAGAGCCACTATTTTTATGTACTCATAGATGAGATCCAAAAGGTGGACAGCATCCAGAATCCTTATCTGCCAGGCAATCCAAACGAGAAAATTGGCTTTGTGGATGTGCTGCTGGGATTGAAAGAGGAACCTAATATCGATTTGTATGTCACAGGCAGTAACTCCCGAATGCTTTCGATGGATATTCTCACTGAATTTAAGGATCGAGGTGAAGAAATTAGGGTCAATCCTTTGACCTACGATGAATTTATGTCTGCCTATCGGGGCGACAGTCGATTAGCCTGGACCGAATTTATGATGTATGGGGGAATGCCCTTTGTGGTGCACAAGGATGGACACGCAGAGAAAGCAGCTTACTTACAGGGACTTTTCGAAAAGACCTATATTACGGATGTGATAGAGCGCAACCAGCT
>CAUVDL010000125.1:0-4065 GCA_963550695.1 uncultured Prevotella sp.
ACTGGATGAGTCCTTGTTTCACGGGATGAGTAGTAGATGCGGTTGCTGCAATATTTGGAGCAGAACCCTCACCCGCCTCATTGCTAAATAGTCCACGCTTAATACCATTCATCATCGTAGCACCTAATCCGCCACCTGCAATCTGTTCAAAACCAAAAGCATTCTCGATAATAAGGCGGAATACGTGTGGAATGAGCTGAATATTCATTACAATAATGACCAAAGCAAGCAGTACATAACTCACTGCCATCAACGGAACGAGTACACTACTGACCTTAGCAATACGCTGAATACCACCAAAAACAATTGCTAAAGAGAGAATAGCAAGCGCAACCCCCATCCATGTTGGATCTATAGAAAATGCCTTTTGCATTGCACCACAAATCGTGTTACTCTGTATGGAAATATAAGCCATACAGAAAGTCATTGTAATCAGTACAGCAAAGAGCTTCGCCATCCATTTGCAATGCATACCATGCAGGATGTAATAGGCTGGTCCACCAATAAACGAATCGGCATGACGACGCTTATAAAGTTGCGCAAGTGTAGACTCGATGAAGGCTGTCGCAGAGCCTAAGAGAGCAATAACCCACATCCAAAAGACAGCACCGGGACCACCAATAGCTATGGCACTTGCCACGCCAGCAAGGTTTCCAGTACCCACGCGTGAGGCAATAGAAACGGCAAAAGCTTGAAAAGATGATACATGTTTCTCGCCCTTATCATGCGTTCCTGTCGATTCACATAATAGGCGAATCATCTCTCCAACCATGCGAAACTGCACAAAGCGCGTCCGCCATGTAAACCACAAAGCACAAATAACGAGCCCAGCTACAAGGATGTATGTCCATGTAAAATAATTAACAGATACTATGGCTTGATTTAACCATCCGTCTGCAGAAAACAATTCTATCATTTTATATAAGGTTAAATATTACTTGCAAAAATAATAAAAACATCCGAAAGATATAAGTTTTGTGTGCAAAAAAATTAGCTATTCACTTGACTTTCACAATTATTTCACTAACTTTGCACAATGCTAATGGTTGACAAACACAATGGTTAGAAAAAGAAAAAACAAGTTTAGAGAAGTACGCGAATTTCTGATGATTGCATTGGCAATGCTCATCGGCAGCTTCGGCTGGTGTGCATTCTTATTGCCTCATCAAATCACTATCGGTGGTATTGCTGGTATCGCATCGGTTATTCAGTGGGGCCTTCATATCCCAGTGCAGTACACCTATCTCACTATCAACGGCATATTACTCTTTGTCGCATTAAAGATATTGGGTTGGAAATTCTGTGTCAGGACCATTTTTGCCGTCTTGGTGTTCGCCTTTGTAACATCGATTCTGCGTGAAGTCTTTGATGAACATCCGCTCTTTTCCGACGAGCCTTTCCTCGCCTGCGTGGTGGGTGGTGTATTGTTAGGTGTCGGAGTCAGCATTGCCTTGCAGTATAATGCCAGTTCGGGCGGATCGGATGTCATTGCGGCAATGATTCATAAGTATCGTGATGTGTCACTCGGACGCGTCATCCTTGCTTGCGACCTCTGTATCATCACCTCCAGTTATCTCGTTTTGGAGAATTGGGAAAAGGTAATCTATGGTTACATTGTCCTCTTCGTAATGACCTATGTGGTGGACTACCTTATTAATGGTATGCGTGGTTCGGTGCAGTTCTTTGTTATCTCTGAACATTGGGGAGAGATTGGTTCTGCCATTAACAACGATGTCGATCGTGGCTGTACGGTTATCGAAGCACGTGGATTCTACACGGGTAAGAAGGTGGGAATGCTCTTTATTATCGCACGGCGTTCTGAGGCACACTCCATCTATCAAGTGATTGACGAAATAGACCCTAACGCCTTTGTATCACAAGGTGCTGTCAACGGTGTCTATGGCATGGGATTCGATAGAATGAAGGTAGCACATAAAAAGAAAGTTGCTGACGAGAAGGTCAGAACAAAAGAATAAGAAAGAAGGAAAGATTGTAAAGATGAATATTCAGGAACTCGAAGGTAAGCGCATTGCTGTTCTCCTTTCTGGCGGTGTTGACAGCTCGGTTGTCGTCTATGAGTTTGCACGATTAGGACTGCACCCAGACTGTTTCTATATCAAAATAGGACCGGAAGAGAAGGAAGATTGGGACTGCAACTCTGAAGAAGACCTTGAGATGGCTACACTTGTGGCACGCCGCTTTGGCTGTAAGTTGGAAGTCATCGACTGTCATAAGGAGTATTGGGACCAGGTGACACGCTATACCATGGAGAAGGTGAAGGCTGGTTTTACGCCTAACCCAGATGTAATGTGCAACCGACTGATAAAGTTTGGTGCCTTTGATGAGAAGATGGGACATGACTATGACCTCATCGCAACGGGCCATTATGCACAAACAGAATGGATTGACGGACGTAAATGGCTCACCACAAGTCCTGATCCAGTAAAAGACCAGACCGACTTCTTAGCACAGATTTACGACTGGCAGTTGAAAAAAGCAATCTTCCCTATTGGCCACTACGAGAAGAATGAGGTGCGTGAGATTGCCGAGCGAGAGAATCTTATCAATGCGCGCCGAAAGGATTCGCAGGGAATCTGCTTCCTTGGAAATATCGATTATAATGAGTATGTACGTCGCTATTTAGGCGAAGAAATAGGCGACGTCATCGAACTTGAAACGGGAAAGAAGATAGGCGAACACAAAGGACTATGGTTCCATACCATCGGGCAAAGGAAGGGGCTCGGTCTTGGCGGTGGCCCTTGGTTCGTCATTAAGAAAGATGTAACTAAAAATATCCTGTATGTAAGTCATGGCTATGACCCTGCTACAGCCTACAAAAAAGATTTCCCGCTCCATGACTTCCACTTCCTAACAGAAGGTGTCACAACTCTACCAGAGAAGATTACCTTCAAAATTCGCCATACACCTGAGTACCATCCAGCAACTGTTGAACAGTTGTCGGACGGTAGGTGTATCATTCATTCAGCTGAAAATATCCATGGTGTTGCCCCTGGACAATTCTGTGTTGTCTATGATGAGCAACACCATCGCTGCTTTGGATCTGGAGAAATTACGTTATAAGGGTGGAAAGTTAACGAGTTGACGGGTTGACGAGTGAACAAGTTATGTGTTCTGTTGACTGATTTATTCTTGTAAGATAACAAGTTGACGGGCTGACGAGTAAACAAGTTATGTGTTCTGTTGACTGCTTTTTGCACCAAACTAACGAGATGACAAGTTACAAGCTGACAAGTTGACGAGTAAACCAGTTATATGTTCTGTTGACAACCTTGTTGTTACAAGCTAACAAGTTGACTAATTGATGGGTGAACCAGTTATGTGTTTGTAAATTGGTCCGTAAGGTTTATTGCGTCCAAAAAACAAAAATCATAATCCCATTTGAGCTTATTTTAGAAGAGAGGAAATAGCACAAACCGTTATTCCCAATTACTTACAAGTTGGATTTTGCCCATATCGGTCAGCTAATAGAAGTATAAACAGCATTATTCTCTTATAACTCTGCCTTATAAGGAATTCCTATGTATGCTAAGCATTAAAGCCTTACGACCTTTATAACAATAGCCTTAAAATCCCTTACTTTTCGTCTTCAACAGATGTGTTGATGCTTAGCACATGTTGTGTTGTTGGTTAGCACCAATGGTGCTAAGGGCTAATCATATTGCAATTTGCTATCAAAGTAGATTCATTTTCTTATTAGAAGCGGCTTATTTTACACAATTCCGACTCATCCCTATTGACTAAGAAGGCTTGTCGTTCCGAAACAAATACGCTATTGTTATTAAACCCCAATCAGTCATTAGACCATAAAATGTATAGTTTTTCTTACATTGGTATTGTTTCTTAACATCTTTTATTTTCTTAAGATACTCGCATTAATTTTGTCAACTTCTTTACATCTCTGTATATATTACTTGAGTTCGGGATAAGTTTAGCATGAAAAAAGTTCCAACTGCCTTGTTTTTTCCATATACACTGGCAATGCCTCTGGTTTGTTCTCAAAGAAGCAGTATGCTGTAAGAGCAGAACACAAGTTCATGATAAAGT
>CAUVDL010000126.1:0-4006 GCA_963550695.1 uncultured Prevotella sp.
CCGTGTGCCTATTATATAAGAGTTTTAGTCTATCACTCCATATTTCGGAAGAACTTCAAATATATGGATCCCTATTATTATATAAGGTGTATCATTTTAATAGGAACACCTATTTTTAGCAATCTATTTTCAGTAGACTAAACATAAACGAGGCTGTTAACGATATACTTTCTTTTGTTTTTGAAATCGAAAGCCTTTTCTGTTGAAGGGTTCTAAATTGTTGATATACTCTTGAAAAAAACTTACATAATTCCATATAAAAGCCTTAAAGTAAAGGCGAAAAATTAGTCTTAGAACCATATTCGTAATTAACAGCTAATCAGTTACTTATAAAGTAACGCAAGAAAAGGTGCTTAATAAGACTTCAAAAGGGCGTTAGTAAGGGTCTTAAAGGGCATCTTTTGCAAGCCTATTGGGCGTCTTTTAGAAGCTAAAAGAGCATATCTTAGTTACGTGTTGCACGAAAATAATTTACAAATTTGGTAAAACTAAGTGTGCAATATGTTTTTAGGAAAAGGGAAATATGGATGAGATAGGAGTTGTAAAGAAATCATTGAGGTATTTATCAGAAGACGAAAGAGAAGAGAATATAGGAACAATTTATAGTAGTAATCATAATTATGAATTTTGAATTATGAATTCTGAATTACAATAGTAATCATAATTATGGATTATGAATTCTGACCTCTGAATTACAATAGTAATCATAATTATGAATTTTGAATTATGAATTCTGAATTCCATTAACTACTTGTGTGCGTGAACAATACTTCATATTAAAAAAAAAGAACTTTTCTTTTGGTATTTGTTGTATAAACGACTATATTTGTAGCATAAACCTAAATCAATAGAATATATGTCTAATTTTATGAAAGTAAGTCAGAACCGCAGAAAGCACCCACCATTTGTTAGTGGTCGCTTAGCTTTCTCTTTTGCACTTGGGTTGATGGCATTTGTACCGTCCCCAGTATTAGCCAATGTGGATGCGAACACGAGTATGAGTGTTCAGCAGCAAAAGCAGAGTATTAATGGTGTCGTGAAAGATGCTAATGGCGACCCTGTCATTGGTGCTTCTGTACTGGCAAATGGTACTCCAGTAGGGGTGACCGACATGGATGGTCGCTTCTCAGTCTCTGTTGCTCCGGGTACGGAGTTGAAGATTAGTTATGTTGGTTTCGCCACTCAGAGCGTCATGGTGAGAAGTGGTGTGACGAACTATAACATTACTCTGAAAGATGAGAACAGCGCCTTGAGTGAGGTTGTTGTTGTCGGTTATGGTACACAGAAGAAGGCAAACCTCTCTGGTTCTGTTGCACAGCTTGATAGTAAGGCACTCGAAAACCGCCCTATCTCTAACGTGTCTTCAGGCTTGCAGGGCTTACTTCCGGGTATCACGGTGACAGGAGCAGACGGTGCGCCGGGTCTTGACAATGGTTCGATTCTTGTGCGTGGTGTGGGAACGTTGAACTCCGCTTCGCCTTATATCTTGATTGATGGTGTTGAAGCAGGAACACTGAACTCGCTTGACCCAGAGGATATAGCAAGTATTTCTGTCCTAAAAGATGCTTCTTCAGCAGCCATCTATGGTTCAAAAGCATCTAACGGTGTGATTCTGGTAACTACAAAACGAGGGCAGAACGGTGCGCCAAAGGTTAGTTATTCAGGTTATTTTGGTATTCAGAATGCAACAGCCTTGATGGAAAGGATGAATTCTGCCGATGCCGCTTACTATTATAATAAGGCATTGGAACGTAGTGGTAAGGCAGCACGTTTCTCTGATGAAGCGATTAAGAAGTTCCGTGATGGTTCAGATCCTTACAACTATCCTAATACAGACTGGTATGATCTTGCATTCAAAACCGCTTGGCAGAATCGCCATAGCGTGAACATTACGGGTGGTAATGAGTATGTGAAGTATCTGGCTTCTGTAGGTTATCTCAAGCAGAGCAGTATTCTTCCTAATGCAGGTCGTGAGCAGTTTAATGGTCGTGCGAATCTCGACATGGTGTTGTCAAAGCGCATCACTGCCCATCTTAACCTCGCTTATATCCAAAACAACTATCGCGATGCAAGTAGTGCATACGCTGGTGGTAGTAGCGATCAGATTATTCGTCAGCTGAATATCATTGCGCCTTGGATTGTTTATAAGTACGAAGATGGTACATACGGTACTGTTTCTGATGGTAACCCAATGGCTTGGTTGGAGTCTGGTATGACCGTAAATCGCAACAATCGTAACTTTACGGGTATGATTGGGCTTGACTATCAGATTCTGAAAGACTTGAAGTTGACGCTGCAGGGCGCATACGTTGATGCTTCACAGCGTTACTCTTACTTCCAAAAGTTCATTCAATATAACCCTAATAAGGCCTCTGACCCTAACAAGTTAGAGATTGCTCACTATGACTGGCACCGCACAACCTTCGATGCGTTCCTGAACTATGACAAGTCATTTGCAAAGCATAACTTCAAGGCTATGCTCGGTTGGCATACTGAACGCTATAAGTATCTGCCAGACTGGATGTATCGTAAGAACTTCCCTAACAACGAACTTACTGATATGAACGCTGGTGATGCTTCGACACAGCAGAACGCTGGTAACACTCGCGAGCTGGCGATGGTATCATACTTTGGTCGTCTGAACTACGACTATGCGGGTCGTTACCTCTTTGAGGCAAACTTCCGTTCTGATGCTTCTTCACGCTTTGCTGAGGGTCATCGCTGGGGCTTCTTCCCTTCATTCTCAGCTGCATGGCGTATCTCTGAGGAGCCATTCATGGAGAGTTCAAAGTCATGGTTGAACAACTTGAAGTTGCGTGCATCATGGGGTCAGTTGGGTAATCAGGATGCGTTGAACGATTACTATCCTTGGATGAACACTTACAACCTCAATGCGAAGTATCCATTTGGTGGTCAGCTCACTCCGGGTTACTATCAGGGTAGCTATCACCTTGAGACTATCTCTTGGGAACGTTCTACTACATGGGGCGTTGGTCTTGACTTCACTCTCTTCGGTGGTTTGACTGGTTCGTTGGATTACTACAACCGCAAGACGACAGGTATCATCATGGATGTGTCAGCTCCGGCTGAGTTTGCACTCGGTGCTTACAAGGATAATATCGGTGCATTGCGCAATCAGGGTGTGGAACTCTCATTGGCTTACGCAAAGCAGTTGAACAAGGATTGGACAATCAACGTCGGTGCGAACTTCGCTTATAACAAGAATAAGATTCTCAACTTGGGTGAAGGAACAGAATATATTGGTAGTGGAAACCGCCGTACAGCAGTAGGTCAGCAGTATAACAGCTTCTTTATGTACAAGGCTACTGGCAAGTTCTTCAACTCACAGCAGGAGGCTGACGACTACACAGCGAAGTATGGCAACCCATTCGGACGTAAGTTCATGGCAGGTGACCTTATCTATGAGGACACAAACGGTGATAATAAGCTCGATTCAAACGACCGTATCTACACCAAGCATACGGATATCCCTGCAATTACTTACGGCTTCAACCTTGGTGCAACATGGAAGAACGTAGACTTCTCTATGATTTGGCAGGGTGTTGGTGCTGTATCTCATATCTACAACCGTGAGGTACTTGGTGAGTTCTCTGGTGATGCCAGCCACCCTTCAACACTGTGGAAAGACTCATGGACAGATGACAATCACAATGCTAAGTTACCACGCGTATTCGAGACAGGAAACAGCCCAAGCGACATGACTCGTGCTATGTCAACCTTCTGGTTGTGGAACACAGCTTACTTGCGTTTGAAGACTTTGCAGTTGGGTTACACCCTTCCAAAGAGTGCACTCAAAGCTGTTGGTCTTGAGAAGGTACGTATCTACTATGCAGGTGAAAACCTCCTTACCTTCGATGCATTACCATTCAATATTGACCCAGAAGTAACCAGCGAGCGTGGATCATCTTATCCATTGCTGCGTTCACATTCTATCGGTATCAATATCACATTCTAACCGTAAATACCCGATATACATTATGAAAAC
>CAUVDL010000127.1:0-3935 GCA_963550695.1 uncultured Prevotella sp.
CCAACACCAGAGAAACCAAGGTCGACAAGTTGCAGAAGCCAACGCATAAAAAAGTCACCAATGCCCGGTGTCGTTCCGTCTTTCTTCACAACACGGATACGCATCACCATCTTACCAACACTTTGCCCATGGTTGAAAAGTTCCATAAGGAAGTGGTAAAAGAGGGCAGGAAGGTAGATGGCTATTAGGAAGAATAACATTTTCGTTCTATAAAAAAAGTCTAACTCAGCTATCAGGAGCGACACACCAACCAGATAGCAGATAATTAGGAAGTCATCAATGATTTGTGCAACGATACGCTCTCCTAAGCTTGCCGGCGACTGACTTATCTGGACGTACTGACCTGTTATGATATTGGCTTCGGGCATTTTCTTGATAATTAAATGTTGTTTCTGTTGCAAATGTAAGAAAAAAACTCTAAATTTGTTGCGTAAATGATAATAATGTGTAAATTACGTGTGGACTTTGCATGAAAGAGATTCTTTTCATACGCAATAATATTGAGAAGTGGCGGGCAATGGAAGGCATGATAGATAATGTCAAGTTTGAGATGCCTGACCAGTTGGCTGATGCTTATACTGAGCTTACAGCCGACCTCGCTTTTGCACAGACACATTATCCTCATTCACGTATTACCATCTATCTCAACAAACTTGCTTCTGCACTTCATAATGAAATCTACCGTAATAAACGGGAGAAGTGGTCGCGTTTGGTGACTTTCTGGACGCAGGAGGTGCCTGACGTGATGTGGAAAGAGCGTAAGTTACTGCTTCTCTCATTCATTATTTTTATGGTGAGTGTACTGATTGGTGTTGTTTCTACCTTAGGAGACGAGTCCTTCCCACGCTTGATACTTGGCGATGGCTATATGGATATGACCCTTGAGAATATTGCAAAGGGAAAGCCGATGGGTGTATATGGAAATGAAGAAGAAGGAAGTATGTTTATTAGTATTACGCTGAACAATATCATGGTATCGTTTAATGTGTTTGTTTCGGGCGTATTGACGAGTTTCATGTCGGGCTTCCTTTTGTTCCGAAATGGTATTATGGTAGGTTGTTTTGATACCTTCTTTTATCAGCATGGATTATTAGGTGAAAGTCTTTTAGCGACGATGTTGCATGGTACGTTGGAACTTTCTGCGATCATTGTGGCTGGTGCTGCTGGCTTGGCTATCGGTAATGGTTGGCTTTTCCCGGGTACCTACTCGCGTTTAGTTAGCTTTCAGCGAGGTGCAAAGAGGGGAATGAAGATAGTTGTTGGAACGATACCCATCTTTATCATGGCAGGTTTTATCGAAGGCTTCATTACTCGTCATACCGAGTTGAATAACTTTATCCGTATAGGTATTATACTTGTATCATTGGCGTTTGTCGTGTATTATTTTATTTACTTACCTTATAAGCGTAATTATCATTTAGAAAATGCAAATAGAAAGACCAAAGATTGAACTTTATCAAGTTCGTAGTTTCGGCGAGAAGTTCTCAGCGATTTTTGAGTTTATTCGTGAGAATTTTAAGTTTTTGTTGCGTGCATGTACCTATCTACTCTTGCCGCTTTGTTTGGTACAAGGCTTCGCCATGGATATGATGATGAAAGTCTTAACACCTTATTATACCAATACCTTCGATATGGGAGGTGGTGCAGACATGGCGCAGAGTATGATGCTTAGATTAGGTGCTTCATACTTGGGATATGGTATTTGTCTGCTGATAGGTTCTACTTTGTTGGCTGGAATCTGTTATAGTATGGTGAAATACTACCATAAGAGTCCAAATAGACTTCGTAATACGACACTGAGCGACTTAAAACCTATAATCATTCAGGTGATTAAACGCTCGTTGTTAATGACCTTGGTTCTTGTAGCTCTGTTTATAGGAGTTTTGGTTCTTGTCATCTTTTTTGCTGCAATCGTAAGTGCACCGATATTAGCCGTTATACCAATTCTTGCGTTAATTGTATGCTGCTTGCCAGTTTCTATGGCATTACCTGTCTATGTTTTTGAAGATAAGGAAACGTTGCTTAGCTCAATATCTCGTGGCTTAAAACTTGGTTTCCATTCATTCTGGTCATTGTTAGGATTGATGTTTGTGATAGGGTTCTTGACTAATATCCTGTCTTCATTCACATCAATTCCTTGGTATATCTTAACGGTTTTGAAGTCTGTTCTGCTGGCTACTGATACCACTCAGAGCTCTTTTGCAACAAGTCCAGTGTATAGTTTCTTTGTATATTTGTCATCTGTATTTATGAACTTTGGTATGTATCTTACGATGACACTCTCTACTTTTGCCTTAGCTTTTCATTATGGAAGCATCGCAGAGGAGGAAGATGGCTTCTCTGTTGAGGAAGATATACAGCATTTTGATGAGTTGGCAGAGAAAGATACAGATATTGATAACTTCGGTAAACTCTGATAATTCAGCCCTATGTTACAGCCATTGAGTGATACTTTGTCGTGTGATTCTGCGTTACTTCATCAGTACCGTACTGATGAAGCGTACAACTATGCGCGAGAGTTACAGGCACCTGAACTTGATTGGTGGGATTGGCTGATGTCAAAGATAGGCGAGTTCCTCTCTGATTTATTTAGTATTCAGAGTAAGGGGGACTTCCGTATCGTGATATACATTGTTATTGCACTTGCTTTTATTGCTCTAATCGCTTTCATTTTGTACCGTTATCAATTCAAACTCTTTGGTAGAGCGGGTAAGGTGACGAATGAAAATGATGAAGAAGACAATATCTATGGCGTAGACTTTGATGCTGTTTATGCCAAAGCAATGGCACAGAAGGATTATTATAAGGCTGTTCGAATTGTCTATCTGCGTACACTTCGCTGGTTATCAGATGGTAATAAGATCAGTTGGCAGCTCTATAAGACGCCAACTCAATACACTCGTGAGTATCTATCAGTAGAATTTGAAAGAATGACTACTGCTTTTATGCGCGTAAGATATGGTAATTATCAAGCGTCTGAAGAACTCGTAGAACTACTGTTAGACTTAGAAAGCAAGATAAAGAAAGGAGGTAAGGAATGAACAAAAGGTTTTGGTTCTTCGTAGCTGGCTTCCTTGTCTTTGTCTTTCTATTAGAGTGGAATGCGCCTTCAAAGTTTGTTTGGGAGCCAACCTTTAATCATTATGATAAGCAACCATTTGGTTGTGCGGTGTTCGACTCACTGATGGAGAAGTCTGTTCCTGCAGGATATGAGGTGACAAAGAAAACAATAGCACAGTTGGAACGTGATGGATATGGTAAGAAACCGCATGCCTTCTTAATTCAAACAGACCGTTTTAGCCCTTCTGCAACGGATATCCGTTCGTTGGATAGACTGTTGAAAGCTGGTAATAAAGTCTTCATTGCAACGTCTGATATTGAGCCTGATGCTCTATATCCAGATTTGCAGGTAGATATTAATGGGCAATATGGGTTCTCTCCTATGGAGGTTAAGTCCTCAATTGCGAATCAGTCAATTCCTTATGATACCTTAGTTTGGTCTCAACAGTTGCCATATCAAGAAAAAGAATATTCAGTCTACTCTGCTATGATAGGTTATAATGTTATAATAGGAGAGAAGACAGTGTGCGATACTTTGGTTAGATGTTGGGTTTCTGAGGAGGAATCTGATTCTACAGATGGCTATTGGTTGGCAAATATGGTTAGGGTGAAGCGAGGAAAGGGTGAACTCTTTGTTTCTTGTGATCCATTGTTAATGACCAATTATGGTATCCTTGATACGCAGACTAATGGATTCATCTTCCGTATGATGTCACAATTCCGAGGCTTGCCAATTGTTCGTACTGAGGCATACGGACCTGAAACAGAATATGAAACGGATACTCCACTGCGCTTTTGGCTACAAAACGAGCCTCTCCGCTGGGCTATCTATCTCACCTTAGGAGGGTTATTACTCTTCTGTATGTTCTATGCAC
>CAUVDL010000128.1:0-3935 GCA_963550695.1 uncultured Prevotella sp.
TGAGCGGAATACGGGAATCGAACCCGCCTCCCAGGCTTGGGAAGCCCGTGCACTACCGATGTGCTAATTCCGCAAATGGAGCCGATACCCGGACTCGAACCGGGGACCTACGCATTACGAATGCGTTGCTCTACCAACTGAGCCATATCGGCGGTATTGCGTTGCAAAGGTACATCAAAAAATACAAACAGCCAAATTTTTGATTTATGTTTTTGTTATTTGTTTTGTTGTAATGCGATATATAATTTGGTTATAAGAAAAGTAAATTATATTGTTAGTTTTATTAATAAAGTCTTTACTTTGATAGAATTAGTTCTTTATAATCTATTGTTTTTTGTTTTAAGTGGTGAATTATGGTATTTAGTTTTGTCTTTTTCATTATTATTGATAACTTTGTATTCAATATTTAATGCACTATAATCACATTATGGAGTATCGGCATAAATTTAAATAAATGCCTTCCTCTTTACTTATTTACTATATCGTAGTATAAAAATCTAATTTATTATAGCCTTATGAGAAAAATTATTACTCTCTTGTTGTTGGCTGTCACATTGACTGCTGCTGCACAGGATTTTAATCATTATTTCGATGATGCAACCTTGCGACTCGATTACATCTTTGCAGGTAATGCAAAGCAACAGACCATTGCTGTAGACGAATTGTCACGTATTCCACGTTGGTATGGTAAGCACGAACGATTGGCTGAGGTACCTATCGAAGGAAATGGTCAAGTTATTGTACGTGACCATCGTACACAAAAGGTCATCTACCGTAACTCCTTCTCAACGCTTTTTCAAGAATGGTTGACATATGATGAAGCACAGAAACCTTCACAGAAGTCTTTTGAGAATGTTTTTCTTGTTCCTTTTCCAAAGGACTCTGTAGATATTACTGTTGAACTACGAAATAATCGCCGCGAGGTGACAGTGTCTATGAGTCATACGGTTAATCCAAAGGATATTCTTATCCGACACATTGGTGAGCGTTCTGTTACACCTTATGAAACATTGCAGAAAGCGGCAGATACAACACGTTGTATTCACATTGCTTATGTTGCGGAGGGATATACAGAAGCGGAGATGGCAAACTTTATAGAAGACTGTCGCACTGCTAATGAAGCTCTTTTTGCGCATGAGCCATTTAAGTCATTGCGTCAACGCTTTAATGTTGTAGCTGTTAAGTCGACATCTATGGAAAGTGGTACGTCAGAGCCTTCAAAGGGTATTTGGAAGAATACGGCTCTTCATTCACATTTTGACACATTCTATAGTGATCGCTATTTGACAACGCTGCATCTAAAGGAGTTGCACGATTGGTTGGCTGGTACACCTTATGAACATATCATCGTACTTGTAAATACAGAGAAGTATGGTGGCGGTGGTATTCTGAACTCTTATAACCTTTCAATGGTTCGTAATCCTTATTTTAAGCCAGTTGTTGTACATGAGTTTGGACATTCCTTTGCAGGTCTGGGTGATGAATATGCATACGAAAAGGAGCAGATTAATATGTATCCAACTGACGTAGAGCCTTGGGAACCTAACCTTACGACCTTAGTTGATTTCCATGGGAAATGGGAGAATCTTATTAATAAGAAGACACCAGTTCCAACTCCTCAGCCAGCTGATCTTGATAAAGCTAATGCGCGTCATGATAAGTGGAAAGTAGGTGCTTACGAGCCTGCTGGTTATTCACAACATGGTGTTTATCGTGCATATCCAGACTGCCGTATGCGTACGAATATGCATCCTGAATTCTGTCCTGCTTGCAATTTAGGACTTACAAAGCTTATTAAATTCTATACGGGAGAGTAGGGGAATATAATTTTTGTTTTATTCTCTTGAATGAGATTATATTAATTAAAAATCACAACACGGCTTATGTGTTATTTCAGTATTGCTCTGAGAATACATAAGCCGTCTTGGTATATCAGGTTCTGCTAACATCTTGTATTGTGTTTTATCGGACACTAATAATAGTAATTGAATAAGGAAGTTTAGGATGGATATTATGCTCGTTATAATGATTATCTAAAGTAATTGATAATGCAGGTTACTGGAAACCTTTCACGAAAAGAGGTGTACCAAATAATTGGCACACCTCTTTTGTGTATAGTAGCTTTTGTATGTCTTATGCTTAGTAAGCGAAGAGAGGATAATCCTTCATAGTCTCATTCACTTTCTCACGTACGCGCTTGATAACCTGCTCGTTCTCAGGATCTGACAACACCTCGTCAATGAGGTCTGCACAGAGTAGCATCATATCTTCCTTACAACCACGTGTTGTCATTGCAGCTGTTCCAAGGCGCAGACCGCTGGTCTGGAACGCAGACCGCTCATCGTATGGCACCTTGTTCTTGTTGGCTGTGATGTCAGCAGCAACAAGTGCATTCTCGGCAACCTTACCAGTAAGGTCTGGATACTTCTGGCGTAGATCAAGCAGCATAGAATGGTTGTCTGTACCACCGCTAACAATACTGAAGCCTTTCTCAACAAGTGCCTGAGCAAGAATAGAAGCATTCTTCTTTACCTGCATAGCATATTCCTTCCAACTTGGCAAGAGGTTCTCACCGAAGCCTACAGCCTTAGCTGCAATCACATGCTCCAATGGTCCACCCTGGTTTCCAGGGAATACAGCAGAATTAAAGAGCATAGACATTGGTTTCAATTCACCCTTCTTAGTTGTTAAGCCCCAAGGGTTATCGAAGTCCTTGCCCATAAGGATAATGCCACCACGAGGGCCACGAAGTGTCTTGTGGGTTGTTGTAGTAACAATATGTGCATACTTTACAGGGTTATCGAGCAAACCTGCAGCAATAAGACCAGCAGGGTGAGCCATGTCAACCATTAACAAGGCACCTACTTCATCAGCAATCTGGCGCATACGCTTATAATCCCACTCACGGCTGTAAGCAGAACCACCACCGATGATAAGTTTTGGCTTATGCTCACGTGCAAGACGTTCCATTTCGTCATAGTCAACACGACCTGTCTCGGGATTCAGCGTATAGCCTACATGGTTATAAAGGATACCAGATGTATTCACCTCACTACCATGAGAGAGATGACCACCCTGGTCAAGATCGAGTCCCATAAAGGTGTCGCCTGGCTTTAATACGGCAAGCAACACAGCTTGGTTAGCCTGTGCGCCAGAGTGAGGCTGCACGTTGGCATATTCAGCACCAAAGAGCTGCTTAACACGCTCAATAGCAAGCGTTTCAACTTGGTCAACCACTTGACAACCACCGTAGTAGCGTTTGCCAGGATAACCTTCAGCATACTTGTTAGTTAGGTAAGATCCCATGGCTTGCATTACTTCGTCACTGACGAAATTCTCTGATGCAATCAGCTCCATACCTTTGAGCTGGCGCTTGTGTTCCATCTCAATAAGGTCAAAAATTTCTTGGTCTCTTCTCATGTGTATTGAATGTTTATTGGGAATCATTTTCTGCAAATAGATCCCAGGTTAGTAATATGTTGCAAATATACGAATTAATGTTCTAACTTGCAAGTGTATCAAAAAAATAATGTAACTTTGCATTTATAATGGTTCGTCTACATCATTGCTATGATGTGCCGAAAGAATTAATTGATAATATATTATACATTATCTATGAAGCTAAAAGAGTTATTCCAAGCTTACGAGTTTGATGAAATTTATCCACAGATAGGACTTATGTTTCCTAAAGGTCGCCATTTGCGTGCGCAATTTGGTAATGCATACAATTTATTGCTAACGCTTAATCCTGTAGCATCGAAGAAGCAGATTCGTTATCAGTTGATGGAAGATCCTGATACGAATGAGATGTTCTATGGAGCAGATGATCATGACTTTAATGGTCCGTGGGAAGTTCTTCTTGGCAAGGAAGTCAAGAAAGAACCGAAGGTTGACCTTACAAATGAAGAATTGGTTGCTAACTGTTTATTGAATAC
>CAUVDL010000129.1:0-3917 GCA_963550695.1 uncultured Prevotella sp.
CTAAGTACAAGCATTGGTTCTTGTTCGTTGCCCTGGAAGTCTTGAGTATGGTTCTTCTGTTCCGATTCAATGACTATCAGGGCAGTGTGTGGTTCACGTCGGCAAACTATGTGGCAGGTTTAGCTTATGAAGGAAGTTCAAAGGTTACGTCTTATCTGACAATGGGTGAAGTGAATGAGTCCTTGACTAAACGTAATATTGAACTGGAACGTCAAGTGAAGGAGTTATCTGCCCAACTGTATGATAAGACAAAGGATTCTACCTTCCTTCATAAAGGGCAGTATCGTTTCCTTTCAAAGTTCCGGTTGATTCAAGCAAAGGTTGTTGCCAATTCACTGGATAAACCTAATAACTTTATCACTATCAACAAAGGAACATGGGATGGTGTACATAAAGATATGGGTGTTGCTTGTGGTAATGGTGTTGTGGGTATTGTCTATATGGCAGGTATTCATTATGCTGTTGTAATTCCTGTGCTGAACTCAAAGTCAAACATCAGTTGTTCTATTCAAGGACGCGACTACTTCGGTTATCTCCATTGGAATGGTGGTGCATCTGATGTTGCTTATTTAGATGATGTCCCTCGTCATGCTAAGTTTAAGTTAGGCGACCGTGTTGTAACGAGTGGATATTCTTCTGTTTTCCCAGCTGGCGTGTTAGTTGGTAAGATAAAACATGTTTATAATTCAGAAGATGGACTCTCTTATCGACTACAAATCCAGCTATCAACAGACTTCGGAAACCTTCGTGATGTCTGTGTGATTGACGATGCTTCTATAAGGGATCAGCGCCAGGTTATAAAGGCGGCACAAGACTCTATTAAGCCTATTGAGAATCAGATGGAGAATAAGGCACAGTAAGTAGACTGTTTGCAGATATTATTTGCTTGATGGGAGGTAGGATAACTACATCTTGTAGATTTATTCTAACATAAGTGTGAGCCCTTCCCCCCCCTTGAATTACGAATAAAAAGAATGAATATAGATTTTCTAAAACGTTTGCTATGGTTTGCTGTTTTGACAGTGGCACAGGTGTTTGTACTCAATCACATACATCTGTTTGCTGTTGCCACACCATTGCTTTATGTCTATTTCATCCTTTTGTTCCCTCGTAATTATTCTCAGTGGGCTATGTTGATATGGGCGTTTTTAATGGGGCTTACGATTGATACTTTCTCAAATACGCCTGGTGTAGCTTCAGCTTCATTGACCTTAATAGCTGCTTTACAGCCTTATGTGCTGCAGTTATTTATACCTCGTGATAGTAGTGAGAATTTCCAAGCAGGTATGGATACGCTTAGTATACCGCAATATACGTGGTATGTGGCTATTCTAACTTTGATATACAGTGTAGTCTTCTTCTCATTAGAGATGTTTAGTTTCTTTAATGTGTTAGAATGGTTGCTTTGTATTAGTGGCAGTTCATTGCTCACGCTTATTCTTATTCTTGTTGTTGAGAATGTTAGGAGGCGATAAGAAATGAAGAATTACGATTTAGAGAAACGTCGCCTCGTGCTTAGTGCTGTTGCAATAGGTATCGTGGTGATTTATGTTATACGTCTTTTTGCTCTTCAGATAGCCAGTGACGATTATCGGAAGAGTGCCGACTCTAATGCTTTCTTAAAGAAGATTGAGTTCCCTTCACGTGGTTCTATCACTGATAGGAATGGTAAGTTGTTGGTTTTTAATCAGCCGGCTTATGACATTATGGTGGTAACCAACGAGATGAAAGGTCATCTTGACACGTTGGAGTTTTGTAGAGCTCTGAACATAACGAAGACTGATTTTATCAATCGAATGGCTAATATTAAGGATAGAAGTAAGAATCCTGGTTATTCTCGCTTTACGCAACAACTTTTTTTGAGCCAATTGAGCGATAAGGACTTTAGTGCTTTCCAAGAGAAACTCTATCGTTTTCCAGGCTTTTATATCCAGAAACGTAGTGTTCGTCAGTATCAACGAGCTATTGCTGCACATATTCTTGGAGATGTTGCAGAGGTGAGTCAGGGTGATATTGAGGAGGATGAATACTATCAGCCAGGAGATTATATTGGTAAGATGGGTGTCGAGCGTGAGTATGAGAAAGACTTACGTGGTGTAAAGGGAGTACAGATACTTTTACGTGATGCCCACGGACAGATACAAGGTCGTTATCAAGAGGGTAAGTATGACCAACGTCCGCATCCAGGACGTGATATTCAGCTTGGTCTTGATGCAGAACTTCAGGCACTTGGTGAACGTCTAATGGAAGGTAAATTAGGTGCAATTGTAGCTATCGAACCAAAGACAGGACAAATTTTGGCAATGGTTTCTGCACCTACTTTTGACCCTCGTTCGATGATAGGTAAACTGCGTGGTAAGTACCAGCGTGATATGACGCTCGACCCTGCCAAGCCTTTGCTTAATCGTGCTATTATGGGACAATACCCTCCAGGTTCAACTTTTAAGACGGGACAAGCTGTAACTTATTATACAGAGGGAATTGTTTCGGATTCTACGCGCTATCCTTGTCATCATGGATTCAACTTTAAGGGACTTCATGTTGGTTGCCATGCGCATGCTTCTCCTATCTCATTAGTGCCTTCAATTAGCACCTCTTGTAATAGTTATTTTTGTTGGGGACTATACCATATGCTTTCCAATCGTAAGAAATATAAGACATTGGAGGATGCTATGAACGTGTGGCGCGACTACATGGTATCAATGGGCTTTGGTTATAAATTGGGTATTGACCTTCCTGGTGAGAAACGAGGTATGATTCCGAATGCGAAGTTCTATGATAATGCTTTTAAGAAATGGAATCCGCTTTCTGTCATTTCTATTGCTATCGGACAGGGTGAGGTCAACCTTACTCCGCTGCAGATTGCCAATCTTGGTGCTACAATTGCGAATCGTGGTTATTATATTACACCGCATGTTGTACGTAGTATTCAAGGAAAAAAGCTTGATAAAAAGTATGTAGAAAAGCATCGTACAAAGGGTAGTTTAAGAGCTTATCAAGAAGTAATAGCAGGTATGATTTCATCAGTACGTGGTGGAACTTGTGCTCATGCGGTTCATCCTGGTTACTCTTTGGCAGGTAAGACCGGTACAGCACAGAACCGCGGTAAGGACCACTCTGTGTTTATGGGTTTTGCACCTGTTGATACTCCAAAGATAGCTATTGCTGTTTATGTTGAGAATGGTGGATTTGGTGCAGACTATGGTGTGCCAATTGGTTCGCTAATGATAGAGCAGTATATCAATGGAAAACTTACTCCTGGTGATGAGGCTCGTGCTGCAGCAGTTCAGAAACGCCATATCGCTTACTCTTTCAAACGTCCTTTGTCACACGCTGATTCACTTCGTCTCGATTCTATAAAGCGTGTAAATATTATTAGAGACTCGTTGAAGAAGGTGAAAGAGAAGCAGGATTTAGCTGATGCGGAAAAGCTGAAGGAAGTAAAGGCAAGGAAGGATGCTGAGGAAAAGGAAAAGAAGAAACAACCACAGAACGAACCTGCTATCCGTGTAGAGCCAGAAGCGAAGGTTGAAACGGAGAAGAAAGAGAAGGATAAGGAAGGTAATAAGAAGGAAAAAGGAAAAGAAAAGAATAAAGACAGTCGCAAGGAAAATAAGGAAAAACCTAAGGTGAAGGAAAAAACAAAGGAGCAATCCAAAGATAAACCGAAGGAACGAGCCAAAGTTAAGTCTAAGGAACAGGCAAAAGAGAAGCCTAAAGAGCAATCTAAGGCTAAGCCAAAGGAACAAGAAAAAGATAAGTCAAAGGAACAACCGAAAGATAAATCAAAGGTTCAATCCAAAGATAAACAAAAAAGCAAGGAGAGAGTAAATCGTGCCAAGTAATTATACAGCAGACAGACAACCAGGTGTACTTCGTTCATTAGATTGGTGGACGATAGGTATCTATATTGCGTT
>CAUVDL010000130.1:0-3906 GCA_963550695.1 uncultured Prevotella sp.
AAGAGGTCTTGTGTTTCTGCCATTAGTAGTTCGATGATACGTTCCAAACCTTCTTTATCGTCTTCGTTGAAGTCATTGAGACGAGTGCTATCAATGTCGAGTACACCACGGAAAGTATGTGAGTCATCATACATCGGAACAACAATCTCGCTGCGTGAAAGACTACTACAAGCAATGTGTCCAGGGAATTTCTCTACATCGGGAACAATGAGGGTGCGTCCTTCTTCCCATGCCTTCCCACAGACACCCTTACCGAATGGGATGACGTAACAGGCTACTGACCCCTGAAAAGGACCTAATCTCAACATATTTCCATTCTCTTGGAGATAAAAGCCCACCCAAAAGAAACGCTCAGGAAAGGCATCATGCAGTGCTGCTGACACATTTGCTAAGATACCCACAAGGTTTGTTTCATCCCTAATAAGTCCGGCAATCTGCGGTATTAGCTGGTTATATTGTTCTTTTCTTGTCATCATAAGGACTTAAACTTCTTTCAACTTATTGTCCAAGAATATTCAATTGTTCCTCAACCATATTTGTTAGTTCAACAAACTGCGGTATTGATAATTGTTCAGGACGTTTGGTCATGATGTCCTGCTCATAAAAACCATCTGCAGGTTTACCCATGTTAAATATCTGTCGAAGACTCACACGCAACATCTTTCGACGTTGGTTGAATACGGTCTTTACCACACGTTTGAAGAGTTTTTCATCACAACCGATATCCGTCACTTTGTTGCGAGTCATACGGATAACGGCACTCTTCACCTTTGGAGGTGGGTTGAAGACGTTTTCGTCAACCGTGAAAAGATATTCAACATCGTACCAAGCCTGTATTAATACCGATAAGATACCATAAGTCTTTGAACCTGGAGCTGCAGCCATACGCTGTGCAACCTCACGTTGTATCATACCCGTACAGCAAGGAATAAGGTCCTTGTAATCAAGCATCTTGAAGAAGATTTGCGACGAGATGTCGTAAGGGTAGTTTCCTGTCAACACAAACTGCTTGCCGTCAAAGACTTCATTTAAGTCCATGAGAAGGAAGTCTTGTCCAAGAATATTCTCACGTAACTTTGGGAACTTCTCGTAGAGAAAGGCAACACTTTCCGAGTCTATCTCTACAGCTTTCACTTCACGTGGCTTCTCAACAAGATATTGAGTAAGGACACCCATACCTGGTCCAATCTCTAATACAGGGATATCTGGACAGGCATCAACGGTGTCAGCAATTTGACGAGCTATGCTTAAGTCAGTGAGGAAGTGCTGACCCAAATTCTTCTTTGGCTTGACTAATTTCATAATTTTTCTTTATTTGCCTACAAAGATACTCATTTTATTTTGCATTAAAAAACATTTTAATTATCTTTGCTCCATTATATGAGGACGAAGAAACTGTTCAACAATACTGTGAAGATTGCATTGCCGTTACTACTTGGAAGTGCAATCCTTTATTGGATGTATAGGGGATTCGACTTCTCCAGTATCAAACATGTACTGCTACATGAAATGAACTGGACCTGGATGATTCTCTCACTCCCTTTCGGCATACTGGCGCAGGCTTTTCGTGGGTGGAGATGGAAGCAGAGTCTTGAACCCATCGGTGAGCATCCTCGTTCATCTGTCTGTGTTAATTCTATCTTTCTTTCTTATGCTGTTAGCCTGCTTATTCCCCGCATTGGTGAGTTTGCTCGTTGTGGAGTGTTGAATAGATATGATAAGGTCCCCTTTCCTAAGGCTATTGGTACGGTAGTGACTGAGCGCGCAGTAGATACGCTTATCGTATTACTTATCAGTGTTACAGCCTTTTTGATGCAGATAAGAGTCTTTACGAACTTCTTCTCACGGACGGGTACACGTATTGATGATGTCTTCGGGATGTTCTCACCAACGGGCTGGTTGGTAACGGCTATCTGTGGTGTTGCATCTATTGTCCTCTTTTATTATGTGCTACGTCACCTATCTTTCTACAAGAAAGTGAAGGAGATGCTTGGCGGTATATGGCAAGGAATAAGCTCTTTGCGTAAAGTAAAGAATATTCCCTTGTTTATCTTCTACAGTCTGGCGATATGGGGAAGTTACTTCCTTCATTATTACTTGACGTTCTATTGCTTTGATGCAACAGCACACCTCGGTCTTTCTTGTGCGCTTGTTAGCTTTGTCGTTGGCTCGGTAGCTGTTATTGTACCAACGCCTAACGGAGCAGGACCGTGGCACTTTGCAGTTAAAACAATGCTAATACTTTATGGAGTGGCAGACAATCAGGCACTCTATTTTGTACTGATTGTACATACTATTCAAACCTTGCTGGTTATTCTCTTAGGTGTTTACGCATGGATAGCACTAAGTTTTACGAAGACACCAGTGGCGTTGGGCGGTCCGGCTGAGCTTACTCGTCCAGCAAAGTAATGTAGAGAAAAATAGTTTTGAACGAATCAATAAACAATGATAATAACCTTTTAAAATCAACATTATGAGTGAAATCAGAAATCTTAAGCCAGAAAGCCTTTGGAGAAACTTTGATGATCTGACACAGGTTCCACGTCCTTCTGGATTACCAGAGAAAGTACAGAAATTCTTGTTAGACTTTGCTGCAAGAGTTGGTGTTGAATCATACGTAGATGCTGGTGGCAATGTAGTAATGCGCAAGCCTGCTACACCGGGATTTGAAAACCGTAAGACAGTTCTGTTGCAGGCGCACATGGATATGGTGCCACAGAAGGCTCCAGATAGTAATCATAACTTTGAAACCGATCCAATCGTGACACATATCGTGGATGGATGGGTATATGCGAATAATACTACACTTGGTGCTGACGATGGTATCGGCGTTGCTGCCATTATGGCTGTCATGGAGGATAATACGTTGAAACACGGTGTTGTAGAGGCATTGATTACTCGTGATGAGGAAACGGGTATGTATGGTGTCAACGAGATGCCAAGTGGTGAGTTGCATAGTGATATCCTTATGAACCTTGACTCTGAAACATGGGGTAAATTTGTGATTGGTTCTGCAGGTGGTGTTGACATTACTTCAACCATAGCGTATAAGGAAGTAGTAAATGATCAAGAAGCTGCAGTCAAGGTAACTTTGAAGGGTTTGCGTGGTGGTCACTCTGGTCTCGAAATCAATGAGGGTCGTGCCAATGCTAATAAGGAGATGGTTCGCTTTGTTCGCAATGCTGTTAACGAACTTGGTGTACGTTTAGCTTCTTGGGAAGGTGGTAATATGCGCAATGCTATTCCATTCAAGGCTGAGGTTGTCTTGGCATTGCCACAGAGCAAGGTTGCAGCTTTGAAGGATATGGTTGCTCGTCAGAAGGCACTCCTCGAAGACGAATTCAAGGGTATTGAACCTAATGTAGAGTTCTTTGTAGAGGATGTAGAGAAGCCAGCAAATCTGGTTCCTGCAGATGTTCAAGAGAAGTTAATCAATGCTATCTATGCTTGTCATAATGGCGTGTTGCGTATGATTCCATCTTATCCTGACGTTGTTGAGACTTCGTCAAACCTTGCAATTATACATATTGAGCCAACTAAGGCCTCTATTATGATTCTTGCTCGTTCAAGCCGTGAAGACATGAGAGATTATATCTCTGCTCAGTTGGAGAGCTGCTTCAATATGGCTGGCATGAAGACAGTCTTCAGTGGCCAATATGGTGGTTGGGATCCAAACCCAGAGAGTGAAATACTTAACCTCTTGAAAAAGGTTTATAAGGAGCAGAATGGTGTAGAGGGTATTGTGCAGGTAGACCATGCTGGTCTTGAATGTTCAGTTATCCTCGGCAAGTATCCAGGTATGGATGTTGTAAGTCTTGGTCCAACTCTCCGCAGTCCACATACAGCAAAAGAGCGTCTTGAGATAGCAACTGTTGAGCCATTCTGGAAACTTCTCGTTCAGACTTT
>CAUVDL010000131.1:0-3899 GCA_963550695.1 uncultured Prevotella sp.
CTCAGAGCCTTATGGCTTTGGCAGACAAAGCAGTATGACAAGATACACTTCAACTTTACCAATGGTTTTCGAGCAGATTACGCTCGCTGGGCAAAAGGTGAACGCATCCACATTGACAAGAAGACATGGCGGTGCTGGTATAGCAAGGACACAGCTGCAGACTATTCTTACAAGACATTCCGTAAGTATTTAAATCTCGTCTTCACGTATGCAGGAACAGCCTCACTTGAGAAGGAGTTAACTACTATTACAGACAAAGAACTGCAGGTTGGCGATGTGATTATCAATGGTGGTCACCCCGGACATACTGTCATTGTTGTAGACAAAGCCGTCAATAAGAAAGGAGAGGCAGTCTACCTACTTGCACAAGGCTATACACCAGCACAAGAAATTGAGATTTTTAACCAGTGGTTCAGTATAAATCCACAGATCAAATACCTTGACACCCCAGGCTGGTATTTCCGTGGGAATTATGCAAAACGCTTTTAGTTAACAATTAATCGTCCTAAGAATAGAAATGACAAAAGCACTATGAGCAAACTCACAGTGCTTTTATTGTTTTGTTTTCTGACTTGAAAGCGATTTTACAATCTGTCATCAATGTTATCACCCTCTGTTGGCTTCATATCCTCTTCGAAGTTGGTAATACCAGCCTTAACGAGGATTTCATACCACTGAAGAAGCTTCTTGATATCGCTTGTATGTACACGGTCACGGTCGAAGTCAGGAAGGACCTCTGCAAAGTAGTTCTGCAACTCCTTAGCTGAAGCCTTGCGCCAGTTCAGAGAAGCCACCTTGCCCTCTTCTTTGTCACGCAACTTTGCCAATACCTCACCCAATGGAACATCATCAGACTCAGTGAACATTGCAATATCAGCAAGACTCGTCACACGGTCTGTGCCGAATGCAGGCTGACGCTTGTGAGTTTCATCAAGCGACTCAACAATAAGATTCATTTTACCACGGCTTACCAGCTTATAAAGACCTGGCTTACCTGCGATTGAAAGGATTGTCTGTAACATTTTAATCTATTCTTGTTTATAATTTAATTATTCTGAAATAACGGAAAGCAAATGATCTATCTGCGGAGCGAGAGGGCGTATACCATCGTTGATGATTTCATAATCACTACGTCTTAATACCTCCTCTTGCGGTAGTTGACGTGCCATCCACTCAAGGGTCTTTTCCTTACTAATACCATCACGTGCCATCACACGACTAATACGTACTTCTTCTGGGGCCGTAACGCATACTACCTTATCTATATGAGTACGCTTATCAAAACCACTATCAAAGAGTATTGCGCTCTCAAGCCATAACTGTCCCGATTGTTCAAAGTCTCGCGCTACAACTGGGTGTATCACCGCATTGACAGCTTGCACATGCGCCTCACTCTGTAGGAGGTAGGCTGCAAGGATGGCTTTCTGCAAGACACCATCGCGGAAGACATCATCACCGACAAGTGTAGAGAGCTGTTGTTGCAGTGGTTGAGAGGTGCGCATCAATTCCTTTGCGTGTGCATCACAATCGTAAATGGAGATTCCACGCTCAGCAAGAAACTTACAGACGTAAGACTTTCCACAGCCAATACCACCAGTCAACGCTACTATCATCGCTGCTCAATGAGATAATCAACCATGTTTACTTCGGGGCGTACATTGCGTACACCATTAGGAGAACTGATTACATAGACATGACATTTCTCTCTATTACTTTTCTCTATCTCTTCGTAGTTAACTACAACACGGAAGCCTACAGGGAGAAGTTCCTTTGTCTCCGCATTCTTTGGCATCGAACGCATACGATAGGCACCTACCACAAACTTCACTTTTATCTTGCTTGGAAAGGTACGCATCACCTTGTTATCAGGCATATTGATAGCCTCAATAGGTACCTCAACAGTCTCCTCTGTAAGTACATCTGGATAGAGTTTCATCTTCACTCTGGAAGGAACACACTTAGCATTCGTAAACTTACGTAGGTCTACTGTCAACTCCTTGACATCTGTAAAGTTGGTAATCTGCTGTCGCTCCGTATAGACTGTTTGTATACTATCCAACACGTTCCGAGTTGCATAAACCTGAACGCTATCTGGAGTAAAGTCAACACGAGCAAGATAATAATTATCACCTGGTGTTACTGTTCCCAAAAGGCGTACAGGTACCTTTTTATGACGACCGAAGTTGAAAGAGAAAGAGAACTTGCCAGCCTTTACAGAAGCTATCTTTGAGCTCTTTGACAGTTGAAGGTAAATCTGACGCTGAAGGTCTGCAATGGGTACATCTCCCTTACTTCGTCCGTCACTGTAAGTTTTGTAATCAACGTAGATAGAGCGAAAAGTATCGTCAAGACTATAATACGCAATCATATATCCCTTGTCGCGCACTGTAAAACGTACAACAGAATCAAGGTCACTGGTAACAACCACATTACGAGGAACACCCGTCATGCGAAGTGGAATACTGAACTCACGCTCATAGGTTTCGTTCAGTGTCATTATCAACCAGAACCCTCCACTCAATACCAAGAAAAACAAAAAAATCAGAAACTCCTTGTTGAATATCCTCAACAAGAAGTTCCTGAAGGTACTGAATGTATGAAGCGATTTGCTTGTTTTCATCAAATGCTTTCCCTCTTTTCTATCAATAAGATTTACTTTGTCTGCCCCTGCTGAGAAGCCTGTACATTTGCAAATACGTAGTTCTTATCCACAGTGATAACAACACCACGTGCAATCTCAACTTCAACCTTATTGGTTGTCATATCAATATGCTTTACTGTGCCATAGATACCACCACCAGTCACAACAGAATCACCTGCTGAGAGCGCATTCTGAAAAGCACGAATTTCCTTCTGCTTCTTCTGCTGTGGACGAATCATGAAAAACCACATGATGGCAAAGATAGCTACCATCATGATAATCATAGGCATTGGACTGCCCTGACCTGCAGCTTGTGCTGCGAGAATAAACGTTGTATTCATTATTTATCAGTTATTATGTTCTTAATTTATGAGCGTGAATAGGAGGCTATAAGCAAGCATACCTTTCAAAAGGCTTTTATAATTACTTATCGTTATAACACTTAAAAATCCTTCTTCTTACAGCTCTTAAAAGCTTCTTGCTTATATCTTTATTCCTTATTCTCCGCTTGATCAGTCGCTTGCTGCTGACGATAAGCTACACGCTGAGCAGAAGTCTGCGCAATCGTTGGGCGACGTCCCTCACGGCGTGGTGCTCTTTCCTCTTGTCGATCATTGCGAGGACGATGTTGACGAGGCTCAGGCATTGTCTTCATCATCTTACCAGTCTGTATGAGATGACGTGCTATCGTATCAAGCATACCATTGATATACCCACCACTTCGTGGTGTACTGTACAACTTAGCCAAGTCAACATACTCATTAATAGTCACCGTTACTGGAATATTAGGGAATGTTAGCATCTCAGCAATAGCTATCTGCATGATGACAACATCCATATAAGCCAAACGAGAGAAATCCCAGTTACGACTTGACTCACTCATATAACGCTGATAGTCATCAGCGTTGAGGATTGTTGATCGGAAGAGTTTGAGTGCAAAATCACGATCCTCCTCGTCACGATATTCTGGCAGAAGTTCCTGATCTGCACCATTGTCTGGGTCGAAGCGCTTGATGGTTTTAATAACGAAGGTATCAACAACCTCCTTGTCATCATTCCAATAAAGACTCTTCTCCTCCAAGATAGCATCCAAGTCAGGATTCTCTTGTATGAGTGTACGATAAATCTTACGCCATACCTCACGGTCTGCCTCGTATGAATCATCATCACTCGCCATGTATTCTTGGTAGATAGTGCTTTGTTCAATCTGATCACAGAGTTTACGAACAGCCTCCATATCATCTTCCCAACGACGTTT
>CAUVDL010000132.1:0-3885 GCA_963550695.1 uncultured Prevotella sp.
TGGCAAATGGAGAGGTTCTCCGCCTGAAAGATGTGGCAAAAGTGGAAATGGGAAGCGAAACCTACAGTTATACCAATACGCTCGGTGGAAAGCCGGCTGCCATTGCCATGATACAGCAACGGGCAGGAAGCAACGCCTCCAAGATTATCAAAGAAATTAAGGGAGAGTTGAAGCAAATGGAGTCACAGTTGCCTGCGGGTATGAAGTTCCAGAACATCAATGATGCCAACCAGTTTCTCAGTGCATCTATGAATGTGGTGGTGCATACGTTGTTCGAAGCCTTACTGCTTGTTGTCCTGATAGTCTATGTCTTTCTTCAGGATTTGCGCTCCACATTGATTCCATCGGTGAGCATCATCGTGTCGCTTATCGGCACCTTTTCCTTCATGCAGCTGATAGGTTTCAGCATCAACCTCCTTACGCTCTTTGCCATGGTGCTTGCCATCGGAACGGTGGTCGATGATGCCATTATCGTTGTAGAGGGAGTACAAGCCAATTTCGATAAAGGCTATCGCTCACCCTATTTGGCAGCCCGTGACGCCATGGGCAACGTGGGCAAAGCATTGTTTACCTCTACTATCATCTTTATGGCGGTATTTATTCCCGTTAGTTTGATTGGCGGAACATCGGGTACTTTCTATCGACAGTTTGGTCTGACAATGGCAGTTGCTGTCGGTATTTCCGCTATCAATGCCTTCACGCTCTCTCCTGCGCTCTGTGCGTTGTTGCTGCGCCCTTATATGGATGAGGACGGACAACAGAAAAATAACTTTGCGGAACGTTTCCGTAGGGCTTTTAATGCGGTGTTCGAGGTAATGAGCCGAAAGTATGCACAGGGAGTCTTGCGCTTTGTCCGTCATAAGTATTGGGCGTTTTCCATCATTGCCACTGCCTGTGTTCTTTTGTTCGTTTTAGTTAAAAGGACTCCCACAGGAATTGTCCCCGATGAGGATATGGGTATGCTTTACATCAACCTCACAACAAAACCGGGCACATCTCTCCACGAGAATGAGAAAGCCTTGAAGAAACTAGAAGAGAAAGTCAAGACCATTCCCGGTATAGCACATTATGCAGCAACCAATGGCTATTCGTTTACCTCGTCAGGCTCGAATGCCGGAATGATTTTCGCCCCACTGAAAGATTGGAGCGAACGGAGCAAAGACGAGAGCGTGGCTGCCATTACGGAGAAAATCAACAAGGCGGCACAGAGCATCCCTGAAGCCAATGTGCTTGTGATGGCTCCGTCTATGATTTCGGGATATGGCATGAGCAACGGTTTCGACCTGAATCTGCAAGACCGCACGGGCGGAAGCATTGAGCGTTTTCAGCAGGTGAAGGACGCTTTCGTAAAGGCTCTGGCAGAGCAACCCGAGATAGGCATGGCATATTCGGATTTCAGTACCGACTATCCCCAATATTGGGTGGACATCGATGTTGCCAAATGTCAGCGAGCCGGTGTTACACCGAGCGAGATATTGGAAACGGTGGCGAGCTATTATGGTGGAAGTTACATATCGAACTTCAACCGTTTCTCACGCCTTTACAACGTAACGATGCAGGCAAGTCCCGAGAGCCGTGTAACAAGAGAGTCGCTCAACTACATCTTTGTGCGTCTATCGAATGGAGAAATGACGCCTGCTTCCTCTTTTATGCGACTTACTCCCACTAAGGGACCGCAGAGCCTGAGCCGCTTCAACCTGTTCAATTCCATCAACATTACGGGAACTCCTGCACTGGGACGGAGCAACGGAGAGGCAATGAAAGCGGTGGAACGTGTCGCCAAAACACATCTGCCCTTGGGCTACACCTACGAGTGGGGCGGACTGAGCCTTGAGGAAAGTCAATCGTCAAACAACTTTGCGTTGGTATTCCTCCTTAGTATACTCATTATCTATTTGGTGTTGGCGGCACTTTATGAGAGTTTGGTACTGCCTCTGGCTGTTATCCTCACCGTACCCGTAGGTGTCTTGGGCAGTTTTCTTCCGGCACAAATACTTGGCCTTCAGAATGACATCTATATGCAGACGGGAATAGTCTTGCTCATCGGTTTGCTTTCAAAGACAGGCATTCTTATCACAGAGTATGCCGTGGAACATCGCAGAGAGGGTATGGGACTTGTTCAGGCTGCCTATAATGCGGCAAAAGACCGATTCCGCCCGATTCTGATGACGGTGCTGACTATGGTTTTGGGTATGCTCCCTTTGATGGTGGCTACCGGGGCGGGAGCCAATGGCAGCCGTTCGCTTGCAAGTGGTGTCGTGGGCGGAATGGTAGTGGGTAGTATTGCTTTACTCTTCCTCGTTCCGGCACTGTTCGTGATATTTCAATGGATACAAGAGCATTGGATGCCGCATCGTTTGATTGACAATAAAGAATTTATTGAAGATAAGTAAGCATTATGAAAAAGATAATATACAGCGTAGGTTTATTAATTACTATGGCTTCTTGTGCGACGTTTAAGAATTATGAGGCACAACAGATAAAGACCGATAACATTGTCAGAAAGGAACTGACCGACAGTGTTCTCGTCAGCGATACCACCGCTCTGCTGCATTGGCAGGAGTTCTATAAAGACCATCGCTTACGAACTCTCATACGAGAGGGACTGGAGCAAAACCGCGAATTGGAAACGGCACGGCTTCGCATAGAGGAAGCTATTGCATCGCTCCGTGGGGCGCGAGGATTGCTGCGACCATCAGCGACCATGACCGCGGAAGGAAATATCAGCAGTTTTGAGGGAGCAAAGCCCGACAAGACTTATTCAATAGGTACAACCGTCAGTTGGGAAGCCGACATCGTTGGGAAACAACGCAATGCGGTAAAGGGAACCATGGCGAATGTGGAAGAGCGTGAGGCTTATCGGCAATTGGTGCAGACACGCCTAATCGCCACCATTGCCCAATCTTATTACACGCTTGAAATGTTGGATTCCAAGCGAAATGTATTGCAAGAGACCATCGACAGTTGGCAGCAGCAAATCCTCGTTATGCAGGCGCTTATGGAGGCAGGAGAGGCAGAGCGTGGTTCTATTGCACAGGCAGAAGCAAGTCGCTATGAGGCACAGACTCAGCTTGAACAAATCAATAAACAACGCTTTGAAACGGAGGGTGCACTTTCGGTATTGTTGGGCAGGACACCCAATACCATTGATCGAGGTTCTTTCTCCACGCAGGATTTCTCCTATCAGTTGGTGTACTATGTTCCCATAACTGCTCTTTCCACTCGTCCAGATGTACGGCAAGCAGAGGCTGCCCTTCGCGCAGCGTTCTATCAAGTCAATGTGGCACGTGGTGCCTTTTATCCTTCGTTGCGCCTGTCGGGGTCATTGGGATGGACAAACAATGGTGGTGCAGGCATCATCAATCCCGGAGGAATACTCCTTCAAGCCATCGCTTCACTGGCACAACCGCTCTTTGCCAACGGTCAGAATCGTGCCAACCTTTCCATTGCCCAATCACAACACAATCAAGCGCTTGTGCAGTTCAGCCAAACGCTTCTTGAAGCGGGCAACGAAGTCAACAATGCTTTGAAAGCTTATCATGCTGCAAATAATCAGACGCGGCTTCAGAAACTTCAGATAGAAAAGTTGCAAGAAGCCGTCAAAGCTTCCCAAGCCCAAATGCTTTATGGTGATGGCAATGCACTTCAAATAATTGTGTCTCGCCAGTCACTGCTGGCCGCCCAATTGCAACAACTCTCTTCCGAGTATGAACAGATAGAGAGCTATATCACACTTTTTCGGGCATTGGGAGGTGGAAAATAAAAATAAAATGGCATTCAGTTTAATCACATAACCGAATGTCATTTTGTTTACACTTACTTGTCCTTATAATTATCTTCTAACAACTTTTCCAAGTCCGATGCCTTATAGAGTATCTTCCCTGC
>CAUVDL010000133.1:0-3710 GCA_963550695.1 uncultured Prevotella sp.
TCAAGGGCGCAAGCCGGTGAGAGAATCGCCTCTGGGTCGTCCTTAAAAAGATTGTAAGAAAGCAACATCAACGTAGGACGAATGCGCTTTCCTCCCAATGAGAGGACGTATTTTATCGGTTCGTACAAGCTTTGTGGCTTGCGGTCATAAGTAAGGTTGTTTATATACTCGTTTACTTTGCTCAGAATTTCATTAGCAGTGTACATATAAAGGTGTAGTTAAAAGTTATTTTATATTCATCGTTTAAACATTCTCTCATAGCTCAGAAGCATCAAGAGAGTTGGAAGACAAACGGAATTTCTATCAATGAACGGCATGGTTTATTCTTCTCAATGCCTGGCTTCCACTTACCCATTGTCTTGAGAACACGCAGAACTTCGTCGTTGAGAACAGGCACTTTGCCATTCTTGATTTTGACATCATTAACCGTACCATCAGCATTGATGATGAAAGTAATATTCACTGTTCCTTGCAGTTTGTTCTCCTTTGCAGCAGCAGGGTATTGCAATGTCTTTGTAAGCCACTTCATAAACTCCACCCATCCGCCTGGTGGTGTTGGTGTTTCAGAGAGGATTCGCTTGCTAACCTTGTCGTCATAGCGTTCTACAACCTTGTCGGAAGTGTCATCGGTCATTTTCTCCATCTCCTTCTTAGCCTCTTCCTTTATCTTCGGAGGTTCAGGAGTTGTGGTCACCATGGGCATAACAATCGGTTCATCACTCACCTGCGGAGCCCCCGTTTTCTCATCGTTCGAGTTCATACTTCCTGCATCGTGAGGCGTTACCTTGTTTGGAATATCACGGCGTTTAAGGTTGAGCAGGTCCTCCATTGTTGGTTTCTTGTCCTCTTGTGTCTTAGCCAGATCCTGCTGGTCGATGGCAGGTAGCATATCCATATCATGGAGTGTGACATTCTTGATGGCCTTAGTATTAGCCGAATCATCGTCACTCCCCGTTGCATTATATTCCATGGCAACAAAGAAGAAAGACAGCGCAACAATGATTCCCAAGAGGAAACCAATCCACCGCTTATTCTCTAAATCTGCTCTATTTGACTTCTTTATTTCCAAGATAAGATATACTAAACACCCTTTTATGCCGTTATACAAACCATAATGAGCATAAAAACGCCACATTATAAGTTGCAACGACAAAAGTAATAAGATATTCGGAAAAAGATGTAACTTTGCCGAGAAATTAATTTAGATTAAATGAAAAAAATCGTTTTCACCCTCCTGTTCACCCTTTTTGCGGTTGTAATACGGGCACAGGAGAGTCAAACTGAATACAACTTCTTACGTCTTCCAGTGAGTGCACACGCTGCGGCATTGGGCGGTGAGAATATTACTATCATTGAAGATGACCCTTCACTGATGTTCTCTAACCCTGCTTTGGCTTCTTCTGTGAGCGATAAAACGGTGGGACTCAGCTATATGAATTATATGCGTGGGGCGCATTATATGGGTGCTTCTTATACCAAAGCAATGGGTGAGAAGGCTACGTTGGCTGGTGGAGTACAGTATATGAACTACGGAAAGATGAAGGAGGTCGATGCGAACAACGTACAGACGGGTACTTTCAATGCCAGCGAAATCGCTGTTGAAGGTATCTTTTCCTACGAGTTGGCACGCAATCTTATGGGTGGTATCACGGCAAAATTCATTACTTCCTACATTGGTAATTACAACTCTATGGCAGTGGGTGTTGACCTTGGTCTTAACTGGTATGAGCCTGAAAGACAATGGTCGGTATCCTTAGTTGCCAAGAATCTCGGTGGACAAATTAAGGCTTACGAAGAGGATTATGGTAAGATGCCAATTGATGTGCAGGTGGGTGTGAGCAAGACCTTTGCTGCCCTCCCTGTCAGAGTGTCTGCAACCCTTGTTGATCTTACGCATTATGACTATCGTTTTATCAATCATCTTAACCTTGGAGCAGACATCTTGTTGTCTGAAAGTATTTGGGTTGGAGGTGGTTACAACTTCCGTAAGGCAGACGAAATGACCATTGGTAAGGCAGACAATGCCAGTGCGCATGGTGCTGGGTTCAGTGTTGGTGCGGGTATCAACCTTGAACAATTCAAGTTGAACCTCGCTTATGGCAAGTATCATGCATCCAGCAACTCGATATTAGTAAATTTGGCGTACTCATTTTGAGAGCTTACAATTCATAATTCATTGATCGCGGATTTATTATCAGTGCTTTATGATTTTGGTTGCAACTTTGAATAGCGTTTATTAATAATAAGTAACTTATAAAGGTGTTTGCTTGTTAATTAAACATCTTCTATTTGAGTTCATGCTAAACATATCCCGAACTCGCGTAAGGTAATATGCCCTCAGCACAAACGGTGCTAAGCCTCCGCACCACATGTGCGGAGCATCAACAAGAGGTTAGAATAGGGCTGGTAAACTTTGTAACTATCATTTTATTTGTGGCAAGATACAAATAGTAGATATACAAGGGATGTTTTAAGTAAGCGGCGTAAATATGTCGTCATCTGTTGATAAGCTAATATTTTTTATGTGCATTTTATTGTGAACGATTAAATTTATCGTCATGTAATAACAAAAATGTCAGTTTGCTTTTGTTTATCTTCTTTTTTTTATATTTTTGTAGCAAAATCTTTTATTTACTAGCGCTTAAATAATAATTTATGGAAGATGGAAGAACTATTTGTAAGGTCTTGAAGGATGTACGTCAGAAAATAGCAAATGAGAATGGAATAAGCTATCATCCTGAAGAGTGCCACCATAAGGGTGAATGTACTGGTACGTGCCCTGGTTGTGAGAAGGAAATCCGTTACCTTGAAGAACAATTAAAGAACAAGCAGCATAGTGGATTTGGTTTGAAGGTGGCTGGCATTGCAGCTGGCGTTTGTGTGACTGTATTACCAATGGCTGCTATGGTACAACCAGAGAGTAATACAAACCCTGACTTGACGGCTAAGACAATAAAGAAAGATACTATAAGAGCGGAAGACCTGACCAATGGTCACCCTGATGCTGTGCTTTTACGTGGGAAGGTGTTCGATACAAAGACAAAGGAGCCTATTATTGGAGCCGTTGTTGAGTCGAAGGACACAAAAAAAGGAGCTGTTACCGATATTGAGGGCGACTATGCTGTGAAAGCTCTGCCAACTGATACACTGGAGGTGAGAGGTATTGGTTATTATAAAATGAGTGTGACAGTTAAAGAACTCTTAGATAAAAAGAATAATGATATTTATATTACTGAGGACTCGGCGATGATGAATGAAATTGTAGTCTTGGGTGGATGTGATAAAATGTTTGGGAAGCATAAGGCGAAGAAAGGACCGAAATCGCATAAGGAAAAGAAGTGTAATAAGAAATAAAGTTATGACGAAAGGGAAGAGTACTTGTAAACTTCTGAAGGATATTCGGCAGCAGATAGCGGATGCGAATGGTATCAGTTATCAGCCTAAGGAGTGTCATCACAAGGGGGATTGTGCAGGTACTTGCCCTGCTTGTGAGGAGGAGATACGTTATCTTGAACGTGAGTTAAAGGTACGTAAGGGTAATGGCTTCGGTATGAAGGTGGCTGGTATTGCTGCTGGTATCTGCGCTACGGTAATGCCGATGACTGCTGCTGCGCAAGCTGTTAAGCCTGATAGTACGGCTAATCGTCCTGTACATACAGCCAAGAAAGGCGATGTAAAGGTAGTAGACCTTTCTGATGGTTGTGCATCAC
>CAUVDL010000134.1:0-3643 GCA_963550695.1 uncultured Prevotella sp.
CTGGATTGCCTTTCCATAACGGTTTCCTTAACATATTCGACCATGCTGGTAATGCTTTCGTTAGTGCTTATCGCGAATATACGGATGCTGAACATCATGAGGTGGGTATTCATGTTGAATATCTTGCTACACCAGACATCAATGGCAAGACACTTATCATCGCTGACCCAATGTTGGCTACTGGTGGTTCTATGGAGTTAGGTTATAAGGCTATCCTTTCAAAGGGAACTCCTCGTCATGTGCATGTTGCTTGTCTTTTGGCTACACCAGAAGGTATCGCACATATCCGCAAAACCTTCCCAGAGGACTCTACCACCATCTGGTGTGCAGCGATTGACGAAGGATTGAACGAACATAAGTACATTGTTCCTGGCTTCGGTGACGCTGGTGACTTGTGCTATGGTGAGAAGTTATAAATTACTTCATATATGACAAAGAACGATAAAAGTGAAATATCTTTATCGTTCTTTGTTTTTATTCATTTACTCCAACTTATATCTTAGAGGCAATATGTCTTCTATAGACATCTAAGTGCATCTTCTGCAAGACTTCACTAATATGATTCATACGCTGCTTCTGGCTCATATCAGTATCATTTTGATGATTATCCTCTTGCATCATAATTCGACCATTGCCCTCAACAGGTAAGAACTCATACCACTCCACAGGTACATCATGCCATGAACCGTCACCACCATACTTACTGATATATGACATACGACGTTCTGAACGGAAGCCATAAGCTGTCACGTTAATCAGCGTACTGCCATCACCCTGTGCCGCAGAAGAAGTTTTCATAATACAAGGAGTCACACAATCGGGATGCTGGAAATTCTCTTGCCCCCAAAAGTTAGCCAACGCTTCATGTTCCCAGAACGAACTCTTCTGTTCCATATCATGTCCGTAGATATCCTTCTGTGGGCGTATCTGCTGATACATCGGTACACACAACAAGGGAGCAAAACTAAAGTAGATAGCACGGAAGTATCTCTCATTGATTTCGTAAAAGTCTTTCTTAGCCTTCTCAAAATCAAAACTGCGATACTGGGCAGGATTCATATCGAGGTCTAACATTTGTAGATGTTCCGGCATGATGGTGTTTATCATGTAATGCTTATCAAAATCAAAGTCATCGCCATAACCCTCTTTCTCGTCCATCATCAGTGCCATCATACTCTGTTGTGCCAATGGTGTGAAAAGTAAAGCATATTGCTGATTGTTATTACGATTACTTGTATTGAACGCAACCTCAAACTCTTCATTCGTCAACATCGCAAAGTCACCACTCTCAAGGTTACGTGCTTTACGCCTCAACATAAACCGATCCCATTTATAACGCAACGATCCTTCTTTTCCTGCCAGCCCACTCGGCTTACGATAGAAGGTTAAATCAGGTGCTGCTGTATTACCATAGATAAGCCGAGTACGCTCAAAATAATTAGGATAAGGCGCTGTAACACTGGCATGTAATGTTTCTGAGTGAGACACTGTACGTGGTTTTCCATCAGGACCTGTCTCTGTCGTTGTCCAAAAAATTGTCTTCTGACCATGATAAGTCTTCTCCCCCATTTCCATCTTTCGTGTTCGGCAGATGACGAAGGGATTACCATTGATGAGCCCAGAATGGGAATAAAGTACCGAACGTTCAGCATTAAAGGAGTCATTCCATCCGTATGTTTTACGAAGGTCTGCCAGTCGTTGTATCGTAAAATAAGGGTCAAATTCAAGTCTGGGTACGGTCTTCGACATCATACGAGTAAAGACATCCCAGTCGTAAAGTTTATTCAGAGCAGCCATCTGGTTCCATGCCTGCTCTTTCAAAGTTTTCACCTTATTATCTAAATCGTTGTGCTGAACGCGCAAGGTTTTCAATGTTGGATGTACTTTTAACAATAGGAAGACAAGCAATAAAGCTGCTCCACCGCCTATCATCAAAAGATATTCCATCGGAAATTCATTCCATTTCACATATACAACAGCACCACCTGCTACCACAGCTATCCACAGAATGACACATAGAATAGTCCACATCGTGATACGACCAGACACATCCGTGAGTTGCTTCTCACCTGCATAGATTTGTCGACACGTCTCACGATTAGCCTCAACATCAACCTGAGCCTCGTCAGCAAGTGCATTAAAGGTTTCATCAGCCACCTTCTTGAACTTATCTTTGAAGGTGCTGATGTATTCGTTTAGTGGATCATATATATCCTCTACCATTTACTTCTGTAGTCTTAGAAGAACTTACCTCTTGCTGCCTCTCGTGTCTCCGCTGTTGCAGTGAATGGTATGCGAGTTGTATAACCCTGCTGAGCAGCAACTATCATCTTTGTTGGCCAAGAGAAGATATCAGTATTCCATTGCGTCACACGACTGTTATAAACAGTACGAGCTGCTGTAATCTCACGCTGCAAGTAGTTATTCTGTTGCATTGCATCAGCAATAGCATCATGTGCTTTCAACTCTGGATAAGCCTCAACCTGTGGAAAGAGTCGTCCAAAAGCAGTATTTACTTGTGCATTCACATCACTTCTGTTACCCTCATTCACACCACCAGAACGAAGAGCTGCAACAGCCTTCATCACGTCTTTATCAAGGTCGATAGCACGCTCTACCAACCCAACAACGTTCTGAAGTATCTGTACCCGCTGTTCTAAATAGTTATCAATATTAGATGCTTCGGCTTGAATACGCTGTTCTAACTTCTGGAAATAGTTACGTGCTGATATCTTCATAAAGATAAAGATAACACCAGGAAGAATTCCCACCAGACAGCCTACAACACCAACAAGCAATGGATTAGCCATCGTACTGCCCAATATCAGCACAAACAACAATACCAACACCGGCCCAACTACCCACAAAGCAATCTGGAAGAGGGTTGAACCAAAGCCAACTTCAACAGGAAGTTGCTTGTCTATAACATGTACATCACGGCCAGCATCATTAACTGGTCCTGTCACTTCATCTAATGAATTTGCCATAGCTTAAATCGTTCTTTGTTTTCAATCATATCTATTTTTAGGCTTCAAAGATACATTTTTTTCTTAAAGAGAGCAAATCTATACTCTTTATCTTCTGTTGTATGAATACTTAATGACTATTTATAGTATCTATTAGCATAATTTATTTATATATATTGCTGTCTGGTAAAACTTTTTGGGGACTATCTGTGTTAGTTAAAATAGACTTAAACTTATTATTTCTTAGAATTATCGGTTATTATAGGTCTTTTCTTATCAAAATAAGTGCATTTTATAATGCTTACAGTTTGAAACTGAAAACCAAGCCCCTGGATGAGTAAAACGACTGCAATACCGATGGATAAAGAGATACAGAGCTTTCAGTTTATTTTTACCGGACAGCAATAATTGTGTTTATAGTTGCTGTTTCCGTATCATAAAATCACCTTATCATACCGCTTGATAAAGTTATTCGTTTTCTCCTTCTTCATCAGCAATCTTCGGAGCTTCGAACTTAACAACTGTTCTAAAAGCACTGATAGGGCTAATCTTTCGCTTTCTTATTTCATCAGTTGATAACAATGTAGCCTTATTGTCTTTATGTTCAACAAGGATAAAAGCAAAATCCTCATAGTGTTTACGTAGTCTATCAGACACTATCTGATGGTAGGCTTTCC
>CAUVDL010000135.1:0-3541 GCA_963550695.1 uncultured Prevotella sp.
CGAATAATCAGCTGTTGCCCCGATACTCATGTCGTGCCAAGCAATCTCCTTTCGTACATTTGCCGTCATAGAGAAGTTGTTCTGGTGGTTCGGAGCATATTCAGCTTGCAGTAGTGTATGCGCATTTTGGTCTATTGTCGTACCATAAATAATGTCACTCCATGAGCGACTAACCGCCCCAGAGAGATAGGCAAAGAACTGATGAGGGATATTCTTGTAGTGTATCTTCCCATGTATAGTTGCCGATTTGTTTTCCGATAGATTCATCTTGTAGCGGTTCAGCGTTCTATAGTTGCTCATCAGATAAGCAGTGAACAGACTTCTCCAACTCGTAGGAAACATTCCATAACTCCCTCCTGCAGAAAGCGTCCAATTATCCGTTGCTTTCCAAAGCATTGTAAAAGATGGCGAGAAGAGTAGGGTTGTGCGCTTTCCTTTCGTCGTCTCGTTAGTTATCGGTTTGTTATCCACCTTTGAGTAGTTAAAAGATAAAGGCAGATTGAACGATAAACGGAACGTATTTTTGACATATTGTAGGTTGGCTCCCAAGTCACTTTTCATCTGCAAGTAGCCCATGTCTCCACTCGTTGCCACTGTCACGGCTGTATCGTTTAATAGACTTTTCAGTCCCACATATTCAATATCAAACTCTGCGGAAGGCGCAATGGTCCAGTTGTATTTTCGGATGTTTCTTATTAAAGTAAGGCTGTTGTAACTTCCCATATTTGAAAGTCTCACATCTTGTCTTACCCACATATCCCCTTCAATGGAAAGAGCTTGTGGATTTGTCTGTACAAAGTTGGTTGTTTTCAGCTTAAAACCTCCTCCATTGGTTGTACGCTGAATCCATTCCGTGTGATTGTTCAGTCCTAAGTTTCTGTTAGAGGCATGTTGCTGAATACGTGCATTGTTTGACAAAGCCAGTCCATTGTCGTCACTCCAGTTTCCTGCTAAGTCAAGTGTGTTTTTAAGATAAGTCTTACTGCTGTTGTTCTCAAAATGCAACTGCATTGTGGCAGCGTTCGTCGTATTACGTGCAGAAATGTCTTCGGTCATCATACGAGTAGTTGCATCGGGGAGCAGATAAGTGGTTTGCGAATAGCTACTTTGCCGTTGGATATCGTGCCTGTAAGTAATGTTATACTTTATTTCCGCCGTCTCACTCAGTTTGTTGAGATTGCTGAAACAGAGGTTATGTTGGTTGTTACGTAGGCTCTTACCGACAGGAGAAGAGCCTGGAAAGATAATAGAAGTAAGGTTCGAGGGACTAATATTATGCTCTCCATAGTACGACTTAAGCCAGTTGACACTTGAACCGGTATTATCTGTTTCGTAATAGAAAACATGCTGTTGTCTTTGTGCGAAGTACATAAGGGCAGCATTGACATCTCTCAGTAAACCGTTAGAATCGAAGCCTACCCCTAAGTCTATGGTCTTTAGCCATCTGCCCTTTGCTTTCTTCTTTAGCCTTAAGTTGATAGCTGCCGATTCAGGTGGTATCTGATCCTGCAATGCCTTGATGTGTTCATGGTTTTCCATCACCTGTACCGTACTGACATCTTCAGCCTTAATACCATTAGTTGCGATGCTATATTTGCCCGCAAACATATCCATGTTCTCAATGTAGAAATGGTTGATAGGTACACCTTGATACTTCACCATTCCACCTTCTAACGTGATACCTGGCAGCTGTTTGAGAATATCACCAATGGTTCTGTCCTGTCCTTTCATATAGGCAGAGACCAAGTAGTTCAGTGTGTCCCTACTTCCCCATAGCTTTCTTGCCTTTATCTCCACTTCTTTCAGGGTGATACTCTCATAGACAGCATTGAAGTTAACGGTCTGACTTATAGGGGTTATCCGCTTCACCTGCCGTTTTATATTGAATCCTGTCAGGCTTAAAAGAAGGTTATCATTTGTTCGTGGATAGCTGATAGCGTATCTGCCGTCTTCATTGGTCACACTACTCGCAAGAATGGAAGAATCCTTCTCTTGTATGATTGTAACAATGCAACCATCCATAGGTTGATGTTTATTATCAACCACACGCCCAGCAATAGTCAGAGAGTCTCCCTGACTATTCTGAGCCGTACTGTTTATAGACAATAAGCCGATAAACGATAGTAAGATAAGTAGGCGTCTTATCATTCTCGTTCCAAAGGATTATCGAATGTAAAGAGCCTTAGTTTCACAACTTGTCCACTGAAATTAGTCGCAGTGAAGTTGTAGCCATAGCTCTCAAGGTAGCCTGCAGGATCTTTCAGCAATAGTTTCTCTTGTTTTCGTGTGTTCTCACGAGAAGTCTTTACATAGTTTCTGTCAAGAAAATAGATAGGGGTTACTGTCTTAGGTTTTTCTATGCCAGTAACCGTCCAGTGATAATCCCCTTCTTCGGTTTCAGCCTCCATAACCAAGCCAGGCAGTCCTGTAAACTTCCACGGACCATAGGAAAGTGGAATCTTGGTGGTGAACCATACCTTATAATTTCTTCCACGATAAGAACAGGTTGCGGCTGTACAATCGTAGTCTAAAAGCGTTTTATGCTCGGTTGTAAGCTTCCATTGCATCTTTGGAGTAGTCTCTTGATAAAGGTAAGAGCCAGCCCCGTCCATATTGTAAATTACTGTTGTCTTTCCCTTTGGGTATCCAATATAGGTTTCACCAACATTAGCGACGAGTTTCATAGGTGCTCTTGAGCCACGCTTCCCATTACGTAGAAAGGCTTTAGCCATGCGCAGGTCGGCATTATGCTCACTCTCCACAAAGCTCTGGCACACCTTACGTCCGATGTAAGTATATACTTTCTCAAAGTCAGGATTATTCTTTCCTGATAGGTCATATTTGACAGTTAGATCATAAGATACAATCAGCTGCGTTGTGTCGATTGCTGTATGCTTAAAAACATCCTGTTCCTTCATTTCCTGTGCATTTGCAGACACCGATAAGGTGAGCGCAATGAGTAGTAGTTTAATCTTCAATTTCATAGTTGTCTTATTTATATAAATAGGTAAAGCAAAAAGTGAGTACAATAGTACGAAATGATTTATCACTTGGTTTTATCGTTTCGTCTTGCCAAATAAATCAGCGTGTGTTCCTGTATTCATCATAAGCAAGGTCAATTCTGTGTTGTTCTGTTCCTATATAAGTAACCAGCCAGGTTGTATATGGCATTCCCATTGCCCATCCCTATTACCATGTAACATGTGAGGTTTGAATTGGGCAGGAACTCTACCGTTAGTAACCAATTCGTTGATAATCTCTTTGAGTTTATCCATTGGCAACCCACGCTTCTTGCATCGTTTGAGGTCTTTCTCAAACTGGTGTGTTGTCAAGAGTTTATATGCCATCAGATGCCTAATTTGGAAAACAATTCGTCTGCACTGGCATACTCATTGACACGTCCTTGTTCTTTGTCATTAAGTGCCTGTTCGTAAGCGGTGTGCTTAGTTGTGGTTTTATGTACCGTCCACCCCATACGCTTTACGAGCGACTTCAATAACGATGTATCAGCCCTGGGTATTTCCAAGGAATAGGTGTCTGT
>CAUVDL010000136.1:0-3524 GCA_963550695.1 uncultured Prevotella sp.
CAGGAATTAACTAAAGAGGATGCCCAATATACTGAGATTGCCAAGATTTCTCAAATGGCACAACCTTCTGCAAACGAATTACTTAAATACAGACTTTGGTTAGAACAAAAGTATTGTTCACCCTATACAGGTAAACCTATTTCTCTGTCAAAACTATTCACATCTGCTTATCAAATAGAACATATTATCCCACAGAGCCGATATTTTGATGATTCATTCACAAATAAGGTCATCTGCGAGGCTGAGGTAAATCAGCTCAAAAGTAATATGTTAGGTTACGAATTCATCAAGAAACATGGTGGTGAGATTGTACATTGTACGATGATAGGTGACGTGAAGATATACGATACTAAGGAATATTCTAACTTCGTAACAGAACATTATGCTAATAACAGACGTAAGAAAGAAAAACTCTTAATGGAGGACATACCACAGGAGTTCCTTAATCGTCAAATGAATGACAGTCGATATATCAGTAAGAAGGTGATGGCAATTCTATCTAATATTGTACGTGAAGAAGATGAACAAGAAGCCAAATCTAAATTTGTTATCGCATGCTCAGGAGGCATAACAGACCGCCTAAAACAGGACTGGGGACTGAATGATGTATGGAACAGTATCGTTTATCCACGTTTTAAACGTCTCAACAAACTCACCAATACAGAAAACTTTGGACGTTGGGAGAACAAAGAAGGGAAACTGGTATTCCAGACATCACTACCTTTGGAACTACAGAGGGGCTTTAGTAAGAAGCGTATAGACCATCGCCATCACGCTATGGATGCTCTCGTCATAGCTTGTGCATCAAATAACATTATCAACTACCTCAATAACGAATCTGCCAAGAGTCAAGAAAAGAGAGAAGACCTAAGAAAGAAGCTTTGTGATAAGAATCGTATTATACGCAAACCTTGGGAGACCTTCACTCAAGATGCTCATGCAGCTCTTGAGGATGTCGTTGTAAGCTTTAAAAATTATGTGCGTGTCATCAACAAGGCAACAAACTATTACGAGAAGTATGATAAGAATGGAAAGAAAGAAATAGCAGAGCAGAAAGGGCAAGATATGTGGGCTATAAGAAAGCCTATGCATAAAGAGACTGTGTTTGGTCAAGTTAACCTCCGACGCAGAGTTACCGTCAAATTAAAGGATGCACTTGAGAAGATTCCTGCTATCTGCGACAAGGAACTACGTGACTACATCAATAAATTAGTAACAAAACAGTTTAATAAGAAACAAATACTTGCACATTTCAAAAGCATCAACTATCGTCTAAAAATGAAATATGTTGATAAAGTTGACGTATGGCAATACAGTGATGAAAAGGAGCCTATGGTTGCTACACGTAAGCCTATCGACACGTCATTTGATGATAAACGCATTGCTACCATTACTGATACTGGTATCCAAAAGATTCTTCGCAACTACCTTAAAGCAAAAGACAATAATCCAAACATTGCCTTTACTCCAGAAGGAATAGCTGAAATGAATAAGCATATCACTGAATATAACGATGGCAAGCGACACCAACCTATTCTAAAAATCAGAGTCTCAGAGCCTAAGGGGGCTAAATACCAAGTAGGTGAAACGGGTAATAAAACATCAAAGTTTGTTGAAGCACAAAAAGGAACAAATCTCTACTTTGCAATCTACGAAGATAAAGAAGGTAATCGTTCATACAATACCATCCCATTAAATGAAGTTATAGAACGATTGAAACAAGGATTGTCTCCTGTTCCAGATGCGAATGAAAAAGGTATACCATTGAAGTTTCATCTTTCTCCAAATGATTTAGTATATGTACCTAAAACAGACGAAGAAAATGAAATTAAAACGGGACAAATATATAAGTTTGTAGATTCTAGCGGAACTACAGCAAACTTTATCCCTCATAGAGTTTCTAACCTTATTTACAATGTAGATAAAAAGATTGCAGAAAAATTCTGTAATCATGAAGTAATCCAGAACGAATATGGAATAGGCAGTCCACAATCAAAGAATCAGAAATCAATCACTGGCGAAATGATTAAAGCTGTCTGCTGGAAACTTGAAGTCGACCGATTAGGGAACATACATAAGATTATAAAGTGAAAGTATTGCCTATGATAAAGAAAACTCTATGCTTCAGCAATCCAACCTACTTAAGTTTGCGAAATGCACAATTAGTTCTGCATTTGCCTGAAGTAGAAAGCAACAAAACGTTGCCTGAAGCTATAAAAAAAGAAGCAGAGCGTACCATCCCGATAGAGGATATCGGGGTGGTAATCCTCGATAATAGACGTATTACCATAACTTCTGGGGTAATGGAGGCTTTACTTGAGAATAACTGCGCAGTCATCACTTGCAATCAAAAGAGTATACCAGTAGGGTTACTTCTGCCACTATGCGGTAACACTACACAAAACGAACGTTTCCGCTCTCAGATAGAAGCCTCCTTACCTTTACGAAAACAGCTTTGGCAACAGACAATAAAACAAAAAATCCTTAATCAAGAGTATGTGCTACGGACAAATACAGATAAGGAAACCAATTGTATGCGTGTATGGTCTAATGATGTACGTAGTGGAGACCCTGATAACCTTGAAGCAAGAGCTGCTGCCTATTATTGGAAAAACCTCTTTACAAATTATTCAAACTTTGTAAGAGACAGAGAAGGAAGCCCTCCTAATAATCTCTTAAACTATGGCTATGCAATTCTTCGTGCCATAATCGCTCGAGCCTTAGTAGGAAGTGGATTGCTACCAACCTTGGGAATCCATCATCATAATAGGTATAACGCCTATTGTCTTGCTGATGATATTATGGAACCCTATCGCCCTTATGTCGATCAATTAGTGTTAGATATCATTCAACGCAACTCAGAAATATCTGATATCACACGAGGTTTGAAAATGCAACTTCTCGGTATTCCAATGTTAGATGTAGTGATAAATGGCAAACGCAGTCCTTTAATGATTGCTGCCCAACAAACTACAGCCTCACTTGCAAGATGTTTTGCTGGGGAAAACAAACGCATTAGTTACCCAGAAATGTAAAAGTAGTATGACTGGCTTTGAGCGCTTCAATGAGTACCGAATTATGTGGATTCTTGTATTCTTTGATCTACCAACAGAAACCAAGAAGGAGAAGAAAGCCTATAGCGATTTCCGGAAATCCCTTATAAAGGATGGATTTACTATGTTCCAGTTTTCCATCTATGTACGCCACTGCGCAAGTATAGAAAATGCAGAGGTACATATAAAACGAATTCGGACCATGTTACCAAAGTTAGGGAAAGTAGGAATACTCTGTATAACAGATAAACAATTTGCAAACATTCAACTCTACTATGGAGAAAAAGAACAAACTCCTAACGCACCTGGACAACAATTAGAACTTTTTTAAACTTTATACCCTAACAATTAAAAACAATCTTTCAATATCTTCTTAAACAACTTAAAACTTATCCTTCTCAGCATAGTCATTAAAGTAAAAAGGGGGTGTGTCAAAATTGATACCCCCTCTTTTTTATCCCCCTTTATTTC
>CAUVDL010000137.1:0-3482 GCA_963550695.1 uncultured Prevotella sp.
CAATGTTCAAGGGTGATGTTGAAGTGGGACTGATGAATCAGATGCACTATGACGCAGCTACGATTGGTAACCATGAATTTGACTTTGGATTGGATAATATGGTGCGCCTCTTTAAGAAGGCAAATTTTCCAATCGTTTGTGCAAACTATGATTTCAAGGGTACAGAGTTAGAGAAGTTGGTTAAGCCATATATCATCTTAAAGCGCAACGGATTGAAGATTGGCGTCTTTGGACTTGCTCCAAAATTGGATGGTTTGGTAGTGAAAGCTAACTATGGTCCAATAGTTTATAACGACCCTGTCGCTTGCGCACAGAAGGTTATTAACGAATTGAAGGCTAAGAAGTGCGACCTTATTATCTGTATTTCTCACCTTGGTTGGAATATAGAAGGTGTCAGTGATGAGGAGGTTATTGCTGGAACTCGCGGCATAGACCTTGTACTCGGTGGTCATTCACATACTTACCTTAATAAATTGGAATATGTAAAAGATCTCGATGGCAAAATGGTCGGAGAAGATCAGAATGGTAAGCATGCTATTTATGTGGGTAAGTTAGTGCTTGATATGAAGAAGAAAAAGTAAGTCTTTCAAGCGATAAAACCTATATATAAATAATGTGGGCTGTATCAGCATGATTGTCAATGGCAATCTTATTGATACAGCCCATAGGCTTTTATGCTCTTTAATAGCGTATTTATAGCATACGAATATATGCTTTATATAACTACTTCTTCATTCCTTTTTTAAGGTTCTTCCGTTAAATGGATAGTTAGAAATAGAATAAAGGTTTTATACTTATATAGTATGATTATCCAAAAACAAATGGTCTTACAAGGGGGCAAGTTACAAGATAAAATAAGGAAAGGCAAATCAAGACAATCTCTATTTATTACTATGTCTTTTCGCTTCTTCAAACAACTTGTTCTTATTCTAATTGATGTTTGTAAAGAATTTTCGTGCGACTCGAAACTAAGACATGCTCTTTTAGCTTTGAGAAGAGGCCTAATTGACTTGCAATAGATGCCCTTTTAGAGTCTAAGTAACGCCCTTTTGAAGTCCAATTAAGCACCTTTTCTTGCACGACTTCATAACTAATTGATTTACTGTTGATTGCGACCTTGCTTTTTATACGTATTTTTCTGCTTTATTTTAGGTGTTTTATACGAATTTATGTAATGATTTTTCAATGTCTTGTCTGCAAATTTTCGACCTGTTTAAATAAAAAGATTCTTAGTGGTGGAGGATAAACAAAAAGACAACCAAGGCTGTCTTGATTGTCTTTTTGTTTAATGTATATCTTTGGTTCTTCTATTAAAGCTATACGAAGAATATCTATGTACTTGACAGAAGACCCTTTTATAGCGTCTCTTGGACATTGTTAAATATAGATATCACAAACTTTATCTTATGTAAACCTGGCCAGGCTTCTTGTTGCCCTTTGCTTTCTTCATGTCTTCCTGATGCTTTTGAATAAGAGGTTTCAGGTACTTTTTGGATTTGGTAGTAACGCTGATGATACCGCCAGTGCGTGGATAAAAGATTCTTGTCAGCGCACTATTCTTGATGACATCTACACTGATAATATCTTTTTTGTCAAGGTCATCAATACTTTGCACTTCAACTCCATCTACAAGATATACAGGGATGTTCAGACTATCTTGCTTTTCTTTTGTTTGTGCACTTATGTTCAAACTTGCTATGAGTGCAACGATTAGGATAATAGACTTTCTCATAATTTCTTTGATTTATGAACTTTGGTTTCTTATTCAGTAAATGTGTAAGTTTATAAGTCTAATCTAAGCTATTTTGAACTTACGCTGCAAAGTTATATAAATAAAGACATTTGGACAAGTAAAAATGGTATTTTAATAAAAAACCTACGCAATATTGAAGTTCGACTCCAAAGTTGCATAGGTTCTGTTTGTTTCCTGTAAGTTTTTCTATGATATTTAAGTTTTATGCCCAATCTGTTTATTTGGCAAATAAGGGATCTACTCGAAGTAGAAAGTAAGGGCTATCATCTTAGCCCGTGTTTCGTTGACAGAGTTGGTGTACATGAGCATATTCTTGTCTTGGAGGTTCTTTGCATGACTCTTGTCAAGACTGTTTGTAAGGCTGTACATGAACTTCAATTCTGGGCGTAGCTTAAAGTAAGGGAGATAGAAATCGCATCCAAGTCCTACTTCTACGAAGACATCGCTGCGTTTGAGCTTGATATAATCATTGTTTTTACCAGAAAGGTTGAGCATCGGGTTCAATCCTAACATCACGTATGGGCGATGGTTGTTGAAGCGTGGAGCTGCTGCAATGAGGTCGAAAGCACAAGAAATGTATGCAGTTTTGAGTTCTTGTACCTGCTCAGTAGGTTCGCCTTGCGTATTAAGGTCTGAGATATTGCGGAAAGTTAGATGTCGAGTACCAAAGTACATGGCAGGAGCCATACGCAACTGAAAAGTCGAGTTTAGGCGCAACTCACCCAATACACCCACTGTAAATCCAGCATCCCAGCGGTCTTGGTCGGCTGAAACAATCTTCTGAACTACTCCGTTTCCATCGTCAAGGTCGACCATCTGTGGTCCAACATTGTTGAGTTCAAGGTCTTGCAGATGTGTACCAACGAGCACTCCGAAATGGAAATCACGCAGATCCGTATAGGGACGATTCTGCACTCTTCGTTCCTGTGCGTGGCTTGTCAGCATGGAAGCCAATAGGGCGAGGGCTACTAATATTCTTTTCATAATTAATCTTCAAACGTATTTCTACTGGTTTTATTGTCTATATTAATAAAGTTCTCGTCCAGCTTTTCAGGTTTATCATCCTTTTTAGGTAGGGAGTGTAAAGGATGGATTGGCTAAATAGAGGTGAATATGTTGTTTATAATTGTTTCAAAAAGTTGTGTAATAGACAGATTGTTAGTAAGTTTCTATAAATTTAAATTCGTTTTCTTTATTTTTATGTCGTCTAAATATTTGTAATTTTTATCAATATGTTTAGGTATTCAAGAATTTATTTCTACCTTTGCATCATCAAATTTAGGTATTGAGCCTATTTGTAATACAAGAACATTATTAACATTATAAATTATTTATATTATGGCTTACGTAATTGGTAATGACTGTATCGCTTGTGGTACATGTATCGACGAATGTCCAGTAGAGGCTATCTCTGAGGGTGATATCTATAAAATTGATGCAGATGCTTGTACTGAGTGTGGTACTTGTGCATCAGTTTGTCCAAGTGAGGCTATCAGCCTTCCATAAGGTTTTATAACCTGTTACTGATTAAATTCACAAGGCGAGTCGAAAGGCTCGCCTTGTAAGTTTTATGATAGTTTGTAATGGGAATTGTTGGTAGGAGCTATGGCAAATTCTATGAATGATTGCTACTTCATAATAAGTTTTTGTGATTGAGATGTGCATTGGGTAGTGTAGAAAACAAAAAAAGGTTGGTAATCATAATGATTATCAACCTTTTTGTAGCGGG
>CAUVDL010000138.1:0-3453 GCA_963550695.1 uncultured Prevotella sp.
CTATTAATGGAAAGCCTGTTGAGACATGGACAGATATGAATTATCAGACAGGTGTGTTGAGTGATGTCTTAGCGGTGAAGAATACTCATAAAGATTCTCTTGCAGTCCGTTCTGTCGTGTTGACAGTTCAGCATAAGGGCACAGCAAAGCTCGATACCTTAAAACTTATGTTGACACCAGACTTGAAATTGGGTGTTCTGCAATCTACGTTGGCTACTTATTATAAGCCAGTACAAGAAGAGTATAGCTTCTTAGAGAGTTTCCCAGCAGGTATTAAGCATGGTTGGAACGTGCTGCGTGGCTATGTTGGTAACTTCCGTTATCTTGCTTCAGCAGACGGTGCCAAGAGTATTGGTGGCTTCGGAGCTATCGGTAGTCTCTTCCCTCCATTCTGGGACTGGTATATGTTCTGGTCGATGACAGCTTTCTTGAGTATCATGCTTGCCTTCATGAATATTCTTCCTATTCCTGCTTTGGATGGTGGTCACGTCGTATTCCTTCTCTATGAGATCATTACTCGTCGTAAACCGTCAGAGAAGTTCATGGTACGTGCGGAGTATGTAGGTATAACCATCCTAATCCTCCTTATGATATTTGCTAACCTCAACGATATTCTTCGTTGGTTGCATATTATGTAAGAACAAGTTTTCTTTAGCGGATTTAATCTCATAGAGTAGACCGTTAATAGTATCTTGATACGAAGTCACGCAATACAAGCTATAGCAAGTATTGCGTGACTTTTGTTTATTCGTGTCGCTTATTCACAAAGTTTTAGCAGTTTTCTCTCTCTTACTTGCTATTCTCTTTACCATAGGCTACTCGGATTTTTACTACATGCTGCTCACGTGTTAAGGCTCCGCACCAATGGTGTTCATGCTTAGCACCAATGGTGCGGAACCTTAGCACAATATTAAAAAGTGGCTATAAAGGACTATGACAAGCGTTATTAGAAGCGGTAAGCACTAAAACCTGGCTCGTAAGGGATGTGTTATAATGAGCTTACAATATCCTAATAAGAAATTACGCAATACCTACTATGGTAGATATTGCGTAATTATATATTGTCACTTTAAAGTTGAATACCTTGATGTTAGTAGTCTTCACCCTCCCTCCCTTTATGGAAGAAAAGCTGGTAGTGAGGATTCTTTAATAAAGCAACACTATTCCCGCAATGCCTGCATAACATATCATGCGGATAGGATTTATCTTTAACCACATCGTACCAACAAAGGTTGCAGCAAAGAGGAATAGGCTAATCCAAAACTGCCAAGGATTAATGTTTGGCGCAGAGAAGTTATCTGCGTTACATAATAATAAGGTGGCAGCTGCTAATAGACCTACTACAACAGGGCGTAGACCTGAAAAGACTGACTGTACAATAGGCGTGTTCATATACTTGAGGAACATCTTACTGATAAGAATCATCATTATCAATGATGGAAGTACAAGGGCTATGGTGGCGGTGAGACTACCCAATACTGACATTCCTGCGCCAAAGCCTGCATTATGTACAGCCGTATAACCACAATAGGTAGCAGAGTTGATGCCAATAGGACCAGGCGTCATCTGTGATACAGCAACGATGTTTGTAAACTCAGCAGAGCTAAGCCAATGATGGTTCACAACCGTTTCTGTTTGTATCAGTGATAACATTCCATATCCTCCACCGAATCCAAAGAGTCCGATGATAAAGAATGTGTAGAAAAGTTCTAAGTATATCATGTTGTTATTTCTGTTATTAGTCTGTTTTTAGTGTGCTGTTCTTTCCAAAAATATCCCATTAGGCTATTTAATTCTTCGCAAGTTCTGTTCGATATTTCTTCTGCGAAGTATAATCCCGTTAGGTTCTCCCCTCCTTCGGAGGGGCTGGGGGAGGTCTTACTCCGTTGGTTTAATAAACTTCCCATAAAGGAATCCACCCAAACCAGCAGCAAGAATGACGTAAACGGGATTAACGCCTAATAGCCAAATGGCAATGGCGGTAACAATAGGAATCCAACAATTTGCCAACGATATTTTGGCACTCTTAGCCAATGTGAAGGTTGGTACAGCTATCAAGGCAACTACTGCAGGGCGTATTCCACGGAACATTGCTGCCACCCATGGGATGTCCATAAACTGATGGAAGAAGAGAGCTATGCCAAGAATGATGAGGAAAGAAGGGAGAATAGCACCTAAACAAGTGACGAGTGCACCCGGTGTCTTTCGCATTTTATACCCTACAAACACACTGATGTTTGCAGCAAGGACACCAGGACAGCTTTGTGCAACAGCTATCAGATCAACAAACTGGTCTTCGGGAATCCATTTTTTCTTTACTACGACTTCATTTTGAATAATCGAAATCATAGCATAACCACCGCCAAGTGTGAAGGCTCCAATCTTAAAGAATGTTTTGAATGCTTCCCAGTAGAAGCCTTTGGGTGATGGGTGTTGGGTGTTTGGCGTTGATGAAATGTTATCTTTGTCCACTGTGTCTTGTTATTTTATAGTGAAATCAATGTTAGAGCGGTACAGACGCCCCCATCTGTTCCATATACCCATTAGGTATTGTTACTCAGATGAGGGCGTTTCTCTGTGTAGTCTATATATAAAGGTGTGCTAATCTATTACACCTTCAATAGGGGAGAGACAAACTTTACAGTTTACTTTCAACCCACTTACGAGCATTTACAAATGCCTCAATCCATGGTGTAACCTCTTCTTGACGACGCTCACGTGGATAGTAAGCCTGCTGCCATGAGAAGATAGCACGCTCCAAGTGTGGCATCATTGCAAGGTGACGACCGTCTGCAGAGCAGATACCAGCCACGTTATAGTCAGAGCCGTTAGGGTTACCTGGATATTCAGCGTAGTTGTATTTAGCGATGACATTGTACTTGTCTTCTGCCTCTGGGAGGTAGAAACGACCCTCACCGTGTGCTACCCAGATACCAAGTTTGTTGCCACTCAAAGAACTGAACATTACACTATTGTTCTGTGGAATAGTCAAGTTCAAGAATGAACTCTCAAACTTCTTGCTGGTATTGTGGCAGAGGTGAGCACGATGCTTGTGCTCTGGGTTGATAAGGTTCAATTCAACCATCAACTGACAGCCGTTGCAGATACCCAATGAGAGTGTATCTTCACGTGCATAGAAGCGGTCGAGTGCCTGCTTTGCCTTTGGATTATAGAGGAAAGCACCAGCCCATCCCTTTGCTGAACCGAGTACGTCAGAGTTAGAGAAACCACCACAGAAGACAATCATGTTTACCTCTTCCAAGGTCTCACGGCCTGTGATGAGGTCAGTCATCATAACGTCCTTCACCTCGAAGCCAGCCAAATAGAGTGCGTAAGCCATCTCACGCTCACCATTAGTACCCTTTTCACGGATGATAGCTGCCTTTGGTGTTGGATGTTGGGTGTTAGGTGTTGAAGTCTTCCAACGGTCTGCATCGAGTCCATACTGCTGGA
>CAUVDL010000139.1:0-3446 GCA_963550695.1 uncultured Prevotella sp.
GTCGCCGAGGTTATTTAGATAAGTCGATGAATAGCGATGATTTGGTGTGGAATGCCCGTCTGTCACACTCATTCTTCAAAGGACAACTTACCTTATTGCTTGATGGCTTCGATATTCTTGGTCAACTGAATAATATCACACGGACGATGAATGCACAAGGAATCACAGAAACTTATAGTAATGTTATCCCCCGCTACGTGATGCTACATGCCGTCTATCACTTCAATATCATTCCTAAGAAAAAATGAAAAGTATAATTTCTTTTACACTGAAGCAACATATGCTTCACCATCTGATATTACATGCCTTTCAACAGGACAACATTGGGTTATTAAATGGTCGGATGGGAACCGCTGTTACACTCTGTCTTTTTGGAAGATCTATGGAAGAAAAAACCTGTATAGACCTTGCAGAGAAGCTGCTTGATAGTATTGTTAGAAATATAAAGAAGGACATGTCTATATATTTCTCCAATGGTCTATGTGGTATTTGTTGGGGAATCGATTTCTTATTAAATGAAGGATTCTTTTCATCAATAGTCCGTTAAAAAATTGTGGTTTGCGAATCTTTCGTCCCTAAGCCAACAGGAATTGTGGCAGAAAGAAAACATGATAGGTCTCTAAAAAGAGATAATTAGGTAACAAAATATAACATAACAAAATCGGCTATCTCATTGAATTTCAGTAACTTTATAGATGTAAAAAGACAATAAAGTTTATGCTGATAACCAACTTGATTAGCCGATATATGAAGCTCTGCAAAGCAGCATTTAGTGCTGAAGATGGAGCAAAGTTAAACAAAAGTATTCAAACAAACGTCATGGAAATGCTTTTTCTTTTGATGGTCATCCCAAGGAAATGTAATTTCACGCAGATGGGACGCTATGGAAAGCGTGGCGAACAATGCTATTGGCTGACGTGTTCGAGAAAAATCCGAACACGCCATTAAATAAAGAAAGTATTAATGAGATATTTAGTTTCGATGCTGACGCAGCATAATATTTAACGGACTATTGTAGTAAAAGACATTATAAAATTCAATCTATTAAAAAGTTAAAGCCTTATGATTCAAGTAAATGAACTGACTTTCAGCTATCCGAAAAGCAAACACAACGTGTTTGAGGGGCTGAATCTACAACTCAATGAGAACCGAATTTACGGTCTCTTAGGAAAGAATGGTATGGGAAAGAGTACACTGCTATACCTTATAGTTGGACTTCTGAAACCTAAGAAGGGTAGTGTTATCGTTGATGGTTACACTGCTTCATGTCGTTATCCAGAAATGTTGCAGGAGCTATATATTGTTCCAGAGGAGTACGATTTGCCTAACATGTCATTCCGTAAGTATGCAAAGATCCATGAAGACTTCTATCCTCGTTTCAGTGAGGAGGTTCTTGAAAAGTGCTTGTCAGACTTTGAGATGTCCTCTGATCTTGACTTTAAGCAACTCTCTATGGGTCAGAAAAAGAAGGTGTATATGAGTTTTGCACTTGCTACTGGATGTCATCTTCTTCTGATGGATGAGCCTACTAACGGACTTGACATTCCATCAAAGACACTCTTCCGTAAGGTTGTGGCAGGCAATATGGCAGAAGATTCATCGCTGATTATCTCTACTCATCAGGTGCACGACGTTGAGCAGCTGCTTGACCATATCATCATCCTTGACAATTCACAAGTAATTGTGAACGCATCAACTGAGGATATAACAAATGATTACACCTTCGGTATTCGCCAACCTAACGAGATGGATGACAGCGTACTCTATGCAGAGCCATCCATTCAAGGCAACAACGTGATTGCAAGACGTCAGAAGGGTGACAACGAGACTACTATCAATCTTGAACTGTTGTTCAATGCTGCAACAATAGGTAAACTTAAATAAAAACAAGGAGGACAACTTTTATGAATACTACATTATCAAAAACAATCAGAATCAGTCTTATTCTCGCTGCCTGCCTGTTCGTTTTCAGTTCCTGCATTCGTAAGAAAGCAGACTATGGGAAGGTGGTAACCAAGAATATTCCTGTTGAAAAGTTCAATGAATTAGAGGTTGCAGCATCAGTTCCAGTTCATATCATACAAGGCAAGGAATGCTGTATAAAGGTAAAAGGACCGGAAGAACTGCTTTCATATATGAACTTCGATGTTGAAGAAGGAAAACTGGTTATCCAAATGAAGGAGCTGGATTCTGCATTTGGTATACCTTTCTATTCCTTCAAAAAAGATAAAGTAACCCGCAAAGTTGAAGTTTATGTCACTGCTCCTATCTTTACACAAATGACATTGAACTACTCCTCACCCATCTTTTTCCCAGACTCTATTACACTTGACAAGCTGAATATTACTTCAATCGGTGGGTGTAATACTAATATCAACATAAATAAAATGATGATAAATCAGCTGAGCATTTCCATTGACGATGTTAGTGATGTAAATATCAAGAGTCTGACCGCCAAGCAAGCCAATTTTGACATCTCTGGAAGCGGTGACATTAAAATGAACTCCGGACATGTAGATAATACCTCTTTCTCCATATCAGGTAATGCTGACCTGAAAATCAGAAATCTGACAGCTAAGAAAGCCCGCTTTGCTGTTTCAGGGAATACAGACTTAGACGTAAACTTCAACCGCACAGACATGGCATCCTTCTATATAATGGGTAATGCTGATGGCAAGGTCACGGGAACAACACGTCAGCCTATACAAACGATAACAGAGGGTAAAGCCGTTATCAAAGACGAAACAACAAGAATTAAATAAACATAAGGAGGATATAAATATGAAAAAATTTGATATAAACCGCTTCGGTAAAGTAATGAGCAGGCTCATCCTTGTTCGCCGCCGCTCTATCATCAAACTCTTCGCAGGTTTCCTCATAGGTTTCTTTGTCATTGCGATAATGTTTCTCTTTGACAGGTCTGCCATGTCAGATGATGATATAAGAATTAGGTTATGGGTAATTTCACCTTTTATCAATGTAGTATTTGCAATGTCACTTTTCATAATAGCTACATTCATTATCAGCGACCTCGGTACACGCCAGCAACGTATAAATGAAATGATGCTGCCTGCCACTAATCTCGAGAAGTTCCTTGCACGTGTCATACTCGTTTCCGTGGTTTATCCATTGCTTATTGCCATCGCCTTTATCGCTGCTGATGGATTGCAACAGCTGACATCAACGCTTATTTTCCATGATGGAAGAGCTTCCTTGGTCGCAACGTGGTATGAATACTGCCAAAGTTCAAGCACAGGTTCTCCATTATGGGTTATGGCAGAAGTAGTTCTTCTTACCAATTCATTCGCACTCTTAGGTGGTATGTTCTTCCGCAAGGCTGCATGGTTGAAGACGCTAATCAGCTTATTTGTCATTATTATTGGCATTGCAATAAGCCTCACGACTTTTGCCTATCTCCTTTATGAACATACTGACTACGAGCTTGT
>CAUVDL010000140.1:0-3357 GCA_963550695.1 uncultured Prevotella sp.
TGCACCAGGAGTTCGGAAAGCTCCTAACGCTGCTCAGGTTGAGGATACATCTGCTATTCAAGAGGATAAAACCTTGAAGAAGGAAGATATCTCTAACGAGAATGTGATGATAGATACAGTCTATGGAGACTGGCATGTTCGGGTTGACACTGTTGATAGTAAGACTAAGGTGAAGAATTCTGATGAGTTTGTAAAGAAGGTGGTCGTGACGATTTCAAAGGGTGGTAAAGTCTTGTTTGATAAGAAAGTCTTTACACGAGAAGACTTTTGTAAAGGTGCGAACGAGGAGTTTCAGGTTTATGCTGTTTTTGTTCCCGACATAACTAACACTTCTGTTTATTTGCCAGTTTCTATCTGTTATCCAGAAACGGATGATGGTTTTACCGTCTGGTTGGCGTTGTCTAAAGATGGAAGTAGTAAGGTTTATCCTGTTCCTCTGGCATTGGACGAGTCAGACATGGTAACATCTTTTTATGTAAAGTACATTCATGAGTTGCAGCAGAAGCCAGTGGATAAGGCTTCACTATTGAAACTTGCCCGTGATTATGGCTCTCCTAAGTTTGTGGAACAGCTGACAAAGGAAGGGGTGGATGTTGTCTTACCCGCAAAGGTGCTTGCTCGAAAGGATATGAAAGTAGTTCCAGAAGTTGAACTTGTGAAGGGTGGTTGTCTGGTAAGATTCTCTACTTCATACGATAATACCCAGCCTTTTGATTCAATACGTGTTGTGTTGAAGGAGCGTCAGGTCAAGATATATGACTATATGATTGATAAGGTGATTCACTAATTTCTCAGTGTTTGTAAACACAAAGCAGGGGTGCACGCTACGTACGTCCCTGCTTTTGTTGTATTAGAATCGCAGTTAGAAAGCCCAACCAAAGGCAACGTATGGTCGGAAGTTCACTTTTTTGCTGGCGTCTTTAGAGAAAGTAAAGGCTGGTGTGATACCTGCACGGAACAAGAAACCATTGTTTGACACGTGGCGATAACCGATGTTTCCAAAGAAATAGTAGCCGAAAGTGTTACGACTTTCTCTGTAGCCAAGCAATGTCTGGATGCCATTATCAGTTTTGTATTCACCGATTACGTGCTTCTGCTGCTCGGCTGTCAAGGAAGAAACTGGGCCATTTACAACCTCTCCCCTTGTTTCGTGTACGTTATATATACCCAAGCCAGTACCTAAGCCGAGCTCAAGATTATTCTTCTGACTGCCCACGAGATAGTTTACTTCAAGTGGTACTACATAGCCACGGATGTCGGATCTCTGTTCTAATAAGCCGGAATTTTTTCCATAAGCAAAGCTCAAACCCGCTCTCCAACCAAAACGTGTGTGGTCGTTGAAACGTGCATCGTAGTTAATACCTGCAAGGTTTGATGGACCCAATAGCTCCAAGTAAACGGCCTTGTTCTTTTCCAATCCATTAGATTCCTGTGCCATAGCTGCTGTGTACAAACCAAGAAGCAGTGCGAAAATTAGTAATTTCTTCATTAGTTCAGTTATTATTATAATTTGTTGCAAAGGTATAAAAAAAAACAACAATAGCGAATGAAAATGTAGACTTTCGTTTCGGTAGGGTAAGAGTATAGTTGAGGTGTGTGTATTTTATAGATGTAAAGGTGATTAGGCAAGGGTATTTATGTTGTGCAGAGTGTTAAAATATTTCACACCCTCTATTTTTATTGATGCTTAATTGGCTTCTAAAAGATGCTCTTTTGGCTTTGAAAAGATGCTCTTTTGAGGTCTAACTAACGCCCTTTTGAAGGCCAATAAAGCACCTTTTATGATGTTGTTTTATAACCTATTGATTGCTTGATAGTTACAAGCGTGAGAGAAAAGAGCCTTTTCAACTCTTTTTAATCAATATGACTTGATATTTTTGTAAACTATTATTTACCGAGAGTTTTCGCATTTACTAATTGAATGTGCAGCTGTTAGGTGGTGTTTTTCGGTCAATATAATGGATGTTTGATATAAGAAAACACGCCCCTTACATCCATCCCTAATAGCTATTAGCGGAGTATGAGTCGTGTATTCCTATATTTTATAATTTCATTCGGCTGAATGTAGCTTATATATAGCCTTTATAATGCTGTTTATAAGTCAGTTTCAAACTATCAGATATTGATTTTAGAAGATTTCCTCCTCCTCGTCTTCCTCTTCAAATCCAAATAGGGCAGGGTCGACGAAGGCATCCATCTGACGGCGATCCTTCTTGGTTGGGCGACCTGTACCACGTGCTCTGTCAACGAAACCACTGATACGGCTCATCTCTAAGAGTTCGTACTGTTTAGCATCGGTCACATTCTCATAGACCTCAGGGATGAGTTTTGCACCAACACGCTGTTCAATCGGTTTGAGAACCTTGAACGAATAGGTGATAGGCGACTTCTTAACACTCACCACTTCACCCGCCTTGATGGTGTGAGAAGGCTTTACGTTGATACCTTTTATTGTGACACGTCCATTCTTGCATGCGTCTGCAGCGATGGAGCGGGTTTTATAGATGCGGGCAGCCCATAGCCATTTGTCAATTCTTGCAATATCGTTCATAGTCTCATAATGTGTTAAAGAGGATGTACGATTACTTCTTTCCGAGTTTGTTAAACTGGTTCATCGTGATGTCAATACCAGCAAGGGCAAAGCTCTTGATGATGTCTACGCCTAAGTCGATAGCTGGTTGAAGTTCTTTCATTTCCTCGTCAGAGTAGCGACCCAATACCCAGTCAACTTGCCCACCACGTGGATAGTCATTACCAACACCCATACGTAGACGAGCATAGTTCTGTCCGATGAGTTGCTGGATATGGCCAAGTCCGTTGTGACCACCATTTGAACCATTTCCTTTCAAACGGAAAGCACCTAATGGAAGGGCAATATCGTCAGAGATGACCAAGAGTCGGCTCTGGTCGATATTCTCTTTGTTGAGCCAGTAACGCACGGCATTTCCTGATAGATTCATGAATGTCGTAGGCTTTAAAAGAATAATCTTGCGACCCTTGACCGTTGTCTCTGCTACGAAACCATAACGCTTATCCTCAAAAACAATATTGGACGCTTTAGCGAAAGCGTCCAATACCATAAATCCTGTATTGTGTCTGGTTCCCTCGTATTCATAGCCAGGGTTACCCAATCCACAAATCAAATACTTGTCCAATTCTTATATTGAATTAATGATTGTCGTAGAGATTACTATGCCTCAGCAGCTGCTGCAGCCTGCGCAGCTTGGATAGAGTTACGTGTAGCCTTGATAGAGCAAACTACAACCTCTTTTGGAGTTACCAACTCAAGACCCTCGAAACTTAACTCGCCAACCTTGATACTCTTACCAAGACGAAGTTCAGTAACGTTGATATCGA
>CAUVDL010000141.1:0-3278 GCA_963550695.1 uncultured Prevotella sp.
GTGATATGCGTCCACAGCAGACACAGAAGAGTATTGTCAACTTCGATTGGCTATCGCCTTACTCTGTTGGAGAGATTTTGCAAGGTAAGAAGATACTTGAAAATCTTCGCCAAGCAAGTGGCGACAATGTTTCGTCTTATAACTATCACGAATACGTTATCAATGCCACCAGCCTGCGAAAAGGTATCAAATATTACGACATCGCACTGCGTATTTACATGGGAGCAGTACTGAAACGTGCACACAAATGGGGTTTCTTCGGTAAGCCACAGACAGAGGTGGGACTCGGACGATGGGACGATCTCTCTGGTCTTCTGCTCCCACTTTCAGAAGAGCGACGCCTCATTGAGGATATCAAGAGTGGTAGTCTTGAAACGATAGAAGAAGTAGTCAACCGCTTCCGAGAGATTAACGAGAACTATCGTATCTATCAGTGGGCGTGGACCTATCGCATGATTCTTGAATACTATGGTATCAACGAGATTACTCCCGAGGATGATGCGCGCATCAAACAAGATTATATCGAGGCACGCCGTGCATGGATTGCAGAGATTAAAAAGGATGCAGAGAAGGAGTATGAAATGGGCGATGTAGACAGAGAAGTCTTTGAATCGTTCGTTAATAGCCTTGACCATGAGGTTGACTTTGAGAATTAAAGAATACAAAACATATACATAGAAAATAATAAATACAACTGATTATATGAAAAAACATTTCCTTAACAGTTCCCTCATGAAGGGACTAAGCTTAGGACTATTGTGCCTATTTGCATCAGTGACGGTTTATGCGCAGCGTTACAGCTATGAGAGCATACCGAACGATCCGATGCAGACACGTATCTACACGCTGAAAAACGGTCTGAAAATCTATCTTTCTGTCAACAAGGAGAAACCACGTGTACAGACATATATCGCTGTGCGCACGGGTTCACGTAATGACCCAAAGGAGACAACAGGACTCGCTCACTACTTAGAGCACCTTATGTTTAAGGGTACTACCCACTTTGGCTCTTCTAATGTAGAGGCTGAACGCCCTTACCTCGACTCTATCGAGGCTCGTTTCGAGCAATATCGCCGTATCACAGACCCTGCTGCTCGCAAGCAGTGGTACCACCAGATTGACTCAATCTCACAGCTCGCGGCTCGTTACAACATTCCAAACGAGTACGATAAGATGATGACAGCTATCGGTAGTGAGGGTACAAACGCTTATACTTCTAATGACGTAACATGCTATGTAGAGAATATTCCATCTAACGAGTTGGACACTTGGGCAAAGGTTCAGGGTGATCGTTTCCAGAACATGGTTATCCGTGGCTTCCACACAGAGTTAGAGGCGGTTTATGAGGAGTATAATATCGGTCTTACCAGCGACTGGCGCAAGATGTATGCAGCCTTGTTTGCAAAGCTCTTCCCTACCCATCCATACGGTACACAGACCACTATCGGTCTTGGTGAGCACTTGAAGAACCCTTCTATCACCAATATCAAGAACTATTTTAACAAGTATTATGTACCTAACAACATCGCTATCTGTCTTTCAGGCGACCTCGATCCAGATAAGACGGTAGCTTCGATTGAAAAGTATTTTGGTGATTGGAAGCCAAGTTCACATATTGATGTACCACAGTTCCCAGTACAACCAGCCCTCACAGCACCCATCGACACGACTATTATCGGTAAAGAGGCTCCAACCTTCTTCATGGGTTGGCGCGCTGAGCCAAGCAAATCTCTGCAGATGGATACATTAGAGATTGTAGCACAACTCTTGTCTAACGGACAAGCAGGACTCTTCGATCTCGACCTCAGTCAGAAGATGAAAGTACAGGAGGTTGACGCAGGTATCGCAGACATGGACGAATATTCAGTCTTCTATATCTATGGACAGCCAAAGAGCGGACAAACTTTACAGGAGGCACGTGCCCTCGCCTTGTCTGAAATAGAGAAGCTGAAAAAGGGCAATTTCTCTGATGATCTCTTGCCATCTATCATCAACAACTACAAGCGTTACTATTATACACAGTTAGATAACAACCAGTTCCGTGCAAAGCAGTATGTTGATGCCTTCATCAACCATAAAGATTGGAAGCAGGAGGTGGATAAGCTTAATCGTATTTCAAAGTTAACAAAGGCAGAGGTTGTGAAGTTTGCTAATCAATTCTTCCAGAACGACTTTGCTTGTGTCTACAAGGAACAGGGCAACGATACTACAATCAAGAAGGTAGAGAAGCCTACTATCACTCCTATCCCAACTAACAACGACAAGCAGAGTGACTTCTTAAAGGAGATTATAAACACAAAGACAACTCCTATCCAGCCACAGTTTGTTGACTACAAGCGTGACCTTACGAAAGCAACAACACAGAAGGGGCTTCCTGTTCTCTATAAGCAGGATACTACAAACGACCTCTTTACACTTTGCCTCGTAGTGCCTTACGGTGACGAACACAACCCAATGCTCAGCTATGCAGCTGGTTATCTTGACTACTTAGGTACCAATAAGCTCACCAACGAGCAGATTAAGCAGCAGTTCTACAAGTTAGCTTGCGATTATAGTATCTCAGAAAGAAACGAAGTTTCGTACATTACATTAAGTGGTCTCAACTCTAACCTACCTCAGGCACTTGCTCTGTTGAACAACTTAGTCAACAATGCAAAGGTTGACAAGGAGGCATACGACCTCTATGTTGAGCAGATTTTGAAGTCACGCAGCGATAACAAAGCCAATCAAAAGGCTAACTTCGCTGCCCTCAGAAACTATGCTACCTACGGAAAGTACAACCCTACTCGCAATATTCCAAGCGAACAGGTGTTGAAGTCAATGAACCCACAAGAACTACTTACCCTTTTGAAGAACTTGAAGAACTACAAATTGACAGTTCTTTACTATGGTCCTTCAAGTCTGAAAGCAGTTGACCAGCTTGTCAGCAAGACAATCCTTTCACCAAAGAAGTTCGCTGAAGTACCTGCTATCAAGCGTTATACAGAGCAGACAACACCACAAAATGAGGTTATCATTGCACCTTACGATGCAAAGAATATCTATATGGTTCAGCTCCACAATCAGAACCAGAAGTGGTCAGCTGACCGTGCTCCTATCATCGCTCTCTTCAATGAATACTTCGGAGGTGGTATGAACGCCATCGTCTTCCAAGAGTTACGTGAGGCACGTGGTTTGGCTTATTCGGCTTCAGCTGTCTACGCTTCGCCTTACCGTTTAGGAGGTAATGAGAGCTTCTACACCTACATCATCACACAGAATGATAAGATGATGGACTG
>CAUVDL010000142.1:0-3088 GCA_963550695.1 uncultured Prevotella sp.
AGATGAAACGCCCGCCATTTACTTTACACAAATGTATCATAACGGTAAATTAAATGGAATGACATACGAATATGATAAGAAAGGAAAGAATATTATACGACGTGCGAGGTATCATAATGGGATATGCATGGCTGACACCATTATTTCAGACAAAGGTATTACCTATAAGTATAGAGAATACGAGAGTGAGTACGATGATGAGTTAGAACCAATGACTACCCGCTTTGTACCATTTAAGAAAATAACAGCGACAGCAAGTAAATCTATGGCTAAACCACAGAAGAAAACAGCGATTGCACGTTCTAATCACTCTTCCTCTACAAACAACAAGACAAGTGTAAGTCGCAAAACAACTCCTGCTAAACCAACAGAAACACAAGCGACTATACCAGAGAAAAAAAATCGTCTGAAACTAAATAAGGATGGAGTGATAGAACTTGAGTAGCCCTCTCTGTTATTAATTCTGCTAAGTTAATGCCTACAAAATGGTCTTGTAAGAACTATTATTGTAAATAACAGCAAACTTAAACAACTTGAATACAATGAAGAATATGTTTGAAATATATTTACAAAGAAAGCGTGTTTTTCATGAAGAATAAGGCGAAAAAGGGCTATTAGAGCCACATTTGTAACTAACATGAATTCAAGCATTTACAAGACTGAGCAAGAAAAGGTGCTTAGTTAGGCTTCAAAAGGGCGTTAGTAACATTCTTAAAGGGCATCTTTTACAAGCCAATTAGGCGTCTTTTCGAAGCTAAAAGAGCATCTATAAAAAATCAGGATGTGAAAAATCATAACAAAACGAAACAACTATTAGCCCTATTAGGCTAATTAGCCTAATAAGATTAATAACAAAATCGGGCCAAACGGTTTCTTCCGTTTGGCCCGATTGTTTATAATCTTCTACTGATTTAAGTAATCAGCAGGTAAGGTCTTTATTTTGTCAGCTTAATAATCTTACAGCCATGTGCAGGGATGACTGCCTCAACCTTATCACTTACAGTACCCTCATCAGCATGCTTCCAAAGGTCACGTGCTGACCAAGTACCAGTAATTCCCACCTTTGTCAAGTCAATAGAACGAGTTGCTGCAGCCTGATCACGGTTGAAGAGTCCGATAACCCAAGAGCCATCCTTCATCTGACCGTACCAAACCTCACCATCTGTGTTCCAGAGGTTACGCTCTAATGGCTGACCAACGAAACCATCCTTCTGCAAAGCAAGCATCTCATCATTCTGGAAGAACTTCAAGTCGTTGCCTGTAGGCATATCTGTGATAGAGATTGGTCCACCTGCCATCAAAGGAAGAGAGATAACCGACATCTTCTCATTATCATCAGCATAGCTTCCGATACGAATAAAGTCGCCGTCAAGACGAATCTTCTTACGGCCAGAAATCTTTGACCAATTGATGAAACCGTCGAAAGCATTCTCAGAGTTTGGCCATCCACCACGAAGGTTACCACGATTATTATCAGAGAAACGATACCAAGAACCCTCAAGTGCATCGGCATCAATACGTACCATATTACCCGCATATTTTTCGATAATAGCATTATTGCGGAGGTGAGGCATTACAAGAGAAACATATACGCCATACTTCTGTGCATACTTGTTAATCCACTGCATACCCTTTACATAACGCTCACGACCATAACCTTTATCGATAACGTCAGTATAATTCATACCATCTTCATACCAAGAGAGGAAGTCCATACGTACAAACTTCACACCTAAATCAGAATAGTGCTTGAAGAATCCTTCAAAATACTGCTCTGCACCTGGGTGATCTGTTACTACCCAACCAAACTGATCCCTTGAGTTTGGATGCTTGATATCTTTATCTTTTGTTGGATCATAAGCCAAACTGCTCACCTTAATACCATCTGTTCCTGGAATAACAGCATCAGGATTGGTATAATGATACCAGAAAGGACTATCGTAAACACCGAGTTTCAGCCCCTTCGCCTTCAACTTAGCAACAATAGTAGTCAATGGAACCTCTGGCGAACGCTCATCTTTCGCTGTGCGGCTATAACGTGTCATATAACCATCATCACCACTCATTGAAGCAAAACCATCGGTAACGAGCATGTCATAACCATGCGATTTGAGATTGGTTGCTACATAGTCTGCAGCCTCATCCCAATCTTGCTCAGTAAAGATATTTGGGAATGAGCCAGCCTTCTCTTGTGCACGAAGATGACCATATACACTCCAATAAAGTGGCGCATAGTCCATACCTTCAGCCTCTGCAACAGGTGTAAGACCTACTGTTGGGTCAGTCTTATCAACGCTTAGATCGCTGGTTACGTCCCATTCATTGCTGTTACAACTTGTCAGAAGAGCAGCGAAAGCCAAGCTTGCTAAAAAATATTTCTTCATTGTTTTATTCTATCATAAGTAGTTTTAACCGGTAGCTGTGTGCCTTTAGCCTAATAAAATCCATGCATTATACTTACAAAACCCATGCATTGGAGCACCAGCTAACCGGTTATTTATGTTTTTAAACTCTGTTATGCGCTTATGTATTCTGCCTTGAACTTCTTGTTCTTCAAGTCAAGTGTCAGCTTATACTTTCCAGCCTTAGTAACCTTCCACTTCTTGTCACCATAAGAACTTTCAGTACCATAGGCAAGTGCATCCTTGGCTACACCTGTTTCATTAATGACTGTGTTCTCTTCTGGAGCAAAGAAATAAGGCTTATCACCTGAGAAACCAGACTTATCGAGCATAAACTTCATTTCACCCTCAGCCAACTGAACTTCAATAGAGAAGATATGGTCGCCTGTCTTTGTGATAGAAACACCATTGTCAACAGACCATCCTGCAGGAGTTGCGCTACCAATCATATATACATTCTCAGTATCCCAAGGAGATGGTGCAGCTGGAGCAGGAGCATCAGCGACAAACTTCGTTACCTTGATTTCATGCTTTGTGAGGTCGAATACAATCGTGTAAGTACCAGCTTCTGTTACTTTCCACTTATTGTCATCGCCACCAACAACCATACCCTGCTTTGCAGGACCATCATGGTTGAACTCACAATCAGCAACAGGTGCCTGAATCAAGTTGTTCCATCCATCTGA
>CAUVDL010000143.1:0-3058 GCA_963550695.1 uncultured Prevotella sp.
TCACCACCAGCAAAGATTTCTGGCTGTGAACTCTGCATCTGTTCGTTAACAACGATCGTGTCTTTACGACCTAATTCAAGTCCCTTTACAGACTTAGGTACCAATGGGTTAGGTGATACACCTACGGCAACGATAACCTGATCGCACTCGACAGTGACGGTCTCGCCAGTCAATTCTGGTCGACAGCGTCCGCTTGCGTCTGGTTCTCCGAGTTTCATCACGTCTAAGACAGCGGCACATACACGACCTTTCTCATCCGCCTTATATTCCTGTGGATTATGAAGAGTGAGGAAGTTGATACCCTCTTCTTTAGCATGTTTCACCTCTTCAAGACGTGCAGGCATCTCGGCTTCAGAACGACGATATACAAGTGTGACGTCAGCGCCTAATCGTTTGGCAGTACGACAAGAGTCCATAGCCGTGTTACCACCACCGATTACCAAGACTTTCTTACCCATAATGATTGGTGTGTCGGTCTCTGGATTGGCTGCGTCCATGAGGTTTACACGTGTCAGATACTCGTTACTTGAAAGGATGTTGATAGCGTTCTCACCTGGAATACCCATGAAGTTAGGCAATCCGGCACCTGAACCGACGAAGATACCCTTGAAGCCTTTCTCCTTTAAGTCTTCTATACTGATGGTCTTACCAACGATAGTATCGGTCTGGAAGTGTACGCCTATACGACGAAGATTATCTATTTCGACATCAACAATCTTGTTTGGTAGACGGAACTCAGGGATACCATATTTCAAAACACCGCCAATTTCGTGCAGTGCCTCAAATACATAAACCTCGAAGCCACGCTTTGCCATGTCGCCAGCAAAGCTTAAGCCTGCAGGACCAGAACCGATAACAGCTACCTTGATACCATTGGATGGTGCAACGTCTGGCAATGCCATGTGTCCGCTTTCACGCTCATAATCGGCTGCGAAACGCTCAAGATAGCCGATGGCTACGGCTGGTGAGTTCATCTTCAAATGAATACAACGGCTCTCACATTGCTTCTCTTGTGGACAGACACGACCACATACGGCTGGTAGGGCAGATGTTTCCTTGAGTATCTTGGCTGCTTCGAGGAAGTCGCCACGTTCTATATTCTTAATGAAGTCTGGTATGTGAATGTTTACAGGACAGCCCTCTACGCAAGAAGGTTTCGGACAGTCGAGGCAACGTTTAGCCTCTTGCATAGCCATCTCTGGGCTTAGTCCGATATTTACCTCCTCTAAACGGGTCTTCGCACGATAGTCGGCATCCAACTCTGGCATCTTCACGCGCTCAATAGCAGTGCGCTCCTTTGGTTTAAGTGCCTTGCGTAATGTAGTACGCCAAGCGTCGTCTGCCATATCTTCTGATAGGTGGGTTGTATGTGCAGCAGCATTTTCTTTCTGGCAACTTTCTGTAGCTTTTCCCGCTTCGCAAGCTGTTCCTGACTTATTTTCCGCCAGGCACTCCCCTCCTTCGGAGGGGTTGGGGGAGGTCTCAATATCTTTAAATGTTCCCATTCGCTTGAACATCTCGTCCCAGTCTACAAGGTCGCCATTGAACTCTGGACCATCAATGCAGACAAAGCGGGTCTTACCACCAATTGTAAGGCGGCAAGCACCACACATTCCAGTTCCGTCCACCATAATCGTATTGAGTGAAACGTCGTTAGGAATGCCGTATTTCTTAGCTAAAAGGGAGGTGAACTTCATCATGATAGGAGGACCGATAGCCAACACCTTGTCTACGTGTTCACGCTGTATCACCTTTTCTACACCCACGGTGATGACACCTTTCTCTCCATAAGAGCCATCATCGGTCATGATGATAACCTCATCAGAGTATTTCTTTACGTCATCTACCATGATAACCAACTCCTTGGTGCGACCAGCAAGGACGGAGATAACCTTGTTGCCAGCCTGCTTCAGAGCTGTAAGGATAGGTAGGATAGCTGCAATACCGATACCACCACCAGCGCAGATAACTGTACCATAGTTTTCAATGTGGGATGGGGTGCCAAGTGGTCCGACAATATCAACAATCTCATCGCCTTCATTCAGCTGGCAAAGCTTTGTTGATGAGCGGCCTACCTCTTGAATAACCATAGTGATTGTTCCCTTTGTTGGGTCCGATTTCGCAATGGTGTAAGGTACACGTTCGCTGTGGTTGTCAACACGCACGATGATAAAGTTACCAGGACGGCAGCTTCGTGCAATAAGCGGTGTTTCTACTTCTAGGCAGAACACCTTCTCGGAAAACTGTTGTTTGTGGATGATCTTGTTCATGGAGTGGTAATAGATATTAAAAGTCCTTATCTTAAATCCCCTTTGTACAATGGGTATTATCCAATTGTGAAGAGGTGTATGAAAGATAGGTTAGGATAAGAGACTTAGTTATTTTTAATTATTGTTCGCGTTAATCATGCCCCTCCTTTTTAAGGGAGGGGCTGTATTTTTTAGTCCATCTTGTCGTCGAGCATCTCGAAACCACAGTATGGTACGAGCACCTTCGGAACACGAATACCCTCTGGGGTCTGGTTATTTTCAATGATAGCTGCAACGATACGTGGTAGAGCAAGTGCTGAACCATTGAGTGTGTGGCAGAGTTCAATCTTCTTATCTTCGGCATGACGGAAGCGACAATGCAGACGATTTGCTTGATAGCTTTCGAAGTTTGAAACGCTTGAAACTTCCAACCAACGCTCTTGTGCAGCACTCCATACCTCGAAGTCATAACAGATTGCTGATGTAAAACTCATATCACCACCACAAAGACGGAGGATGTGATAAGGTAGTTCAAGCTTCTTCAAAAGACCCTCAACGTGATCTAACATTTCATCTAATGACTTATAAGAGTGCTCTGGTTTGTCTATACGTACAATCTCAACCTTGTCAAACTGATGTAAACGGTTCAGACCACGTACATCCTTACCATAGCTACCAGCCTCACGACGGAAACAAGCAGAGTAAGCACAACGCTTGATAGGTAAGTCCTGCTCGTTGAGAATCTCGTCACGGAAGATATTTGTTACAGGAACCTCAGCTGTTGGGATAAGATAGAGGTCGTCAAGATT
>CAUVDL010000144.1:0-3014 GCA_963550695.1 uncultured Prevotella sp.
TTCAAGAAGTAAGTGATACCCACTGTAGCTGGCTGGTCGAACTTCTCACCGGTTTCACCATCATAGATATAGGTTGAACAGAGATTTGGCAGACCTGCCTTATCTGTCCACTCCTTCAAATCAGAGAGCTTAGCACCATCGAAGATAGGAGTAGCAAACTTAACACCCAACTTACGACCTGCAGCACCAAGGATAGCCTCGAAAATCTGACCAAGGTTCATACGTGAAGGCACACCCATTGGGTTCAATACCAAGTCTACAGGACTACCATCCTCGAGGAATGGCATATCTTCTGTACGTACAACCTTTGATACGATACCCTTGTTACCGTGACGACCTGCAAGTTTATCACCCACCTGAATCTTACGCTTCTTAGCAATGTAAACCTTAGCCATCTGCAATACGCCTGATGGAAGTTCATCACCAATAGTGATAGCAAACTTCTTACGCTTCATCTCAGCATCCATCTGCTTGTACTTACGGATGAAGTTCATAATCAACTTCTGAATCAGAAGGTTGGTATGGTCATCATCAGTCCATCCATTTGATTGGATTCCCTCATAATCGAGGTTCTTCAATGCAGCAACAGTGAACTTGCTTCCCTTAGTGATAATCTCAGCATCAGAGTAGTCCTTTACACCCTCTGAAACCTTATCCTCAGTCAGTTCGAGTAACTTATCAACCAAGAGGTCCTTCAAATCATTAATCTTTGCCTCTTGCTCCTCATCAATCTTAGCAAGAATATTCTTATCTTGACGCTTGCTCTCACGCGTCTTAATAGCACGGCTAAAGAGTTTCTTATCAATAACAACACCGCTCAATGATGGATTAGCCTTCAAAGAAGAATCCTTAACATCACCAGCCTTGTCACCGAAGATAGCACGGAGAAGTTTCTCTTCTGGAGAAGGATCGCTTTCACCCTTAGGAGAAATCTTACCAATCATGATATCACCTGGCTCAACACGAGCACCAATACGGATAATACCATTATCGTCAAGGTCCTTAGTAGCTTCCTCGCTTACGTTAGGAATATCAGCTGTAAACTCCTCAACACCACGCTTAGTTTCGCGAACTTCGAGGGAATACTCATCAACATGAACAGAGGTCAATACATCCTCACGAACCATGCGCTCAGAAATAACAATAGCATCCTCATAATTGTAACCCTTCCAAGGCATGTAAGCCACAACAAGGTTACGACCCAATGCTAACTCACCGTTCTCTGTTGCATAACCCTCTGTAAGGATATCACCCTTCTTCACGCGCTGACCCTTATCACAAATTGGTCGAAGGTCTACAACCATGTTCTGGTTAGTGCGACGGAACTTAGGAATGCGATACTCTTTAAGAGCAGGCTCGAAACTAACAAACTCCTCATCATCTGTACGATCATAGAGAATACGGATTGTTGTAGCATCAACATACTCGATAACGCCATCACCCTCTGCAGTAACCATAGTACGTGAGTCCTCACATACCTGCTTCTCAAGACCTGTACCAACAATAGGTGCATCATTGTGAAGCAAAGGAACAGCCTGACGCATCATGTTACATCCCATCAACGCACGGTGACCATCATCATGCTCCAAGAATGGAATCAAACCTGCTGACACAGATGCAATCTGCTGTGGAGATACGTCGATAAGGGCAACAGAATCTGGAGTAACTACTGGATAATCTGCATCCTGACGACACTTAACAACATCACGAATAAATGTACCATCTGCATTCAATGGTGCATTGCCCTGTCCAATAATCTGCTCTTCTTCCTCCTCTGCTGTCAAGAAGACTACATCCTTATTATCCATATCCACCTTAGCGTCATTCACACGACGATATGGTGTAACGATAAAGCCAAGATCGTTAATCTTAGCATACATACAAAGTGATGAAATCAATCCAATGTTAGGACCTTCAGGAGACTCAATAGGACAAAGACGACCATAATGGGTATAGTGAACGTCACGTACCTCGAAGCCTGCACGCTCACGAGACAAACCACCAGGACCAAGAGCAGAAAGACGACGCTTATGAGTTACCTCCGCCAATGGGTTGGTCTGATCCATAAACTGACTCAATGGGTTAGTTCCAAAGAATGAGTTTATAACGCTTGATATAGTCTTTGCATTAATTAAATCCGTTGGCTGGAATACTTCGCTATCACGAACGTTCATACGCTCACGGATAGTACGATTCATACGTGCAAGACCAATAGAGAACTGATTTGCCAACTGCTCTCCTACAGTACGAACACGACGATTAGACAAGTGATCAATATCATCAACCGTAGCATTTGAATTGATAAGGCTGATAAGATACTTAATAATTTCAATGATATCGTCCTTTGTCAGTACACGTACATCCATATCCGTTTCCAAATTCAACTTTTTATTGATTCGGTAACGACCAACCTCACCCAAGTCATAACGCTTGTCTGAGAAGAAAAGGTTTTGGAATACCTCTCGTGCACTTGCATCATCAGCAGCATCAGCATTTCGCAACTGACGATAAATATAATTTACTGCCTCAATCTCTGAATGACTTGGATCTTTGGCAAGTGTATTGAAGATGATAGAGTACTTACTTGCAGCCTCCTCATCCTTATGAAGCAAGATTGATGAAACTGAGCTATCAAGAATCTGATCAACATTATCTTCTGTGATGATAGTCTCACGCTCAACAACAACTTCGTTACGTTCTATAGATACAACTTCGCCTGTATCCTCATCAACGAAGTCTTCAGTCCAAGACTTCATTACATTACCAGCAATCTTACGACCAATAGCTGCCTTCATATTCTTCTTGTTTACCTTTACCTCTTCGCAAAGATCAAAAATCTGAAGAATATCACGGTCAGACTCATAACCAATAGCACGTAGCATTGTGGTTACAGGTAACTTCTTCTTGCGGTCAATATAAGCATACATGACATTGTTAATGTCAGTAGCAAACTCTATCCATGAGCCCTTAAATGGGATGATACGTGCACTATAAAGAACAGTACCATTAGCATG
>CAUVDL010000145.1:0-3012 GCA_963550695.1 uncultured Prevotella sp.
ACACCTGTCTGATAATTCATATCTGTCCATGTCTCAACAGGCTTTCCATTAATAGACTTAATGAGATCACCTGCCTTGATACCTGCTTTCGCTGCAGGCGTATCACCCAACACGCTATCAACCTGTGCAGGAATAAAAGGCTCTGCGAACAAAGGACGTGTTTTAATCATTGGTAACATATCCATATCACCAGACAGAGTAATACTATGCTTCTTGCCATTACGCAATACGTCTACTCGCTTTGCCTGTGCTATCTGACGGAAAAAATCGCCATTCACATTAGCATACTCACGGAAAGGACCTTGGTCGGTTCCTAACATTATATCATGGTCATGGAACCCCAATGCCTTTGCATCAGCATTGAAACGCATACCCATATTCATGTCAGATACCTTGAAATAGCTATCTCCCCATACAAACATCACCATTGAATAAATGAAGAGGGCGAGAACAAAGTTGACCAATACACCACCTATCATAATCAAAAGACGCTGCCAAGCTGGCTTTGTGCGGAACTCCCATGGCTGTGGTTCCTGCTTCATCTGGTCGGTATCGAAGCTTTCGTCAATCATACCAGAGATCTTACAGTAGCCACCAAGTGGCAGCCAACCCATACCATATTCCGTATCGTCTTTCTTAGGTTTCCAACTAAAGAGCTTACCTTTCCACTTACCGATACCCACATCAAAGAATACGAAGAACTTTTCAACGCGAACACCGAAAAGCTTCGCAAAGAACATGTGTCCTCCCTCATGCAGCAGGACAAGCAGAGAGATTGCCAGAACAAACTGGAGCAATCTGATCAGAAATGTTTCCATTATTTATCTATTCATTATTTATTATTCATAATCTCAAGTGCTACACGGCGTGCCTCAGCATCCGTCTGCACATAAACATCATAGTCTGGGTTACTATCAAAAGTAACTGTCTGCATTGTCTTCTCAATAATATCGCCCATTGCCAAGAAACTACAAGCACCCTTACGGAATCCTTCGTTGACAATCTCATTGGCTGCATTAACAATACAAGGCATATTACCACCTTTATTGATAGCTTCGTATGCCATTGCTAAACACTTAAACTTCTCAACATCAGGCTCAAAGAATTCTAACGGCTGACGGAAGAAGTCTAACCTATCGCCCCTTAATGGCAGACGCTGTGGGAACGAAAAGGCATACTGAATAGGCAATCGCATATCTGGAACACCTAACTGTGCCTTTACACCACCATCACAGAACTGTACCGCACTGTGAACAATAGACTGAGGATGAACCAACACTTGTATCTTATCAGCTGGAACACCGAAGAGCCACTTAGTTTCTATCACTTCGAAACCCTTGTTCATCAAAGATGCAGAGTCGATAGTAATCTTTGCTCCCATATCCCATGTAGGGTGTTTGAGAGCATCGGCTGCTGTAACTGTCTTCAACTGTTCGTGACTAAAAGCACGGAAAGGACCACCTGAACAAGTGAGAAGAATCTTCTCTATCTCGTTCGCATCCTCACCAACTAAGCTCTGGAAGATCGCACTATGTTCGCTATCTACGGGCAGGATAGGTACGTGGTACTGTTGAGCCAACTGAAGAATCAACTCTCCAGCAACAACAAGTGTCTCCTTGTTTGCCAAACATATCTTCTTCTTAGCCTTGATAGCGTGAATTGTTGGAGCAAGACCAGAATAGCCAACCATCGCAGTGAGTACCATATCTATTGATGGTGACTCGACGATATCCTCCAAAGCTTTACTACCTGCATACACCTTTACGTCAGGCATATCAGCTAACTCTTGTTTCAAAGCGTCATAATAGGCCTCATCGGCAATGACAACAGCTGCTGGATTAAAGCGACGAGCCTGTTCTGCAAGTTCCTTCCAACGATGATTAGCAGTGAGCGCATAAGCCTCATAGAGGTCAGGATGCTGACTGATAACATCAAGGGCTTGCGTACCAATGCTACCTGTTGAACCTAATATACAGATTTGTTGTTTCATTTAATTCTTTTACTTTATGGGATGAATCAGAGGTCAAGCAAACCTGCTGGAATCCGCATCGTGACCGTCTGAGCTTCCGTATCAGTTGCAACAATAAGCTCGTCACTGGCAGGAATGAGTATTTCCTCGCCATCAGGTGTACTCACCTCAAAGAGCGTATTGACAGTTGTTTCATCTACTGCAACAATCTTGCCAATTACATTATCCGTTGCATCGTCTATCAAGGAATAGCCTACAATCTGCGCCCATGACACATCGTCTGTCCCTTCCTCTGCCAACTTGCGTGGGAAATAGACAATACTTCCTGTCAGTTCACGTGCTTGCGCATCGCTATCGATGTCACAGAACTTCATCAGGGCTATCTCGTCAGAACGGAATCGATATTCCTCTATAAAGAATGGAACGAGGATTCCGTCAATGTCCAATATTAGATAGTCAGCATCTACCACATCAAAAACGTCATCGGAGAACTGCAACTGCAACTCTCCGTGTACGCCATGCGGCTTCCCGATGCGCCCAATCTTATAGACTTCTTCCTTCTTTATCATCTTTTTATCTTATCTCAGCAGTGCTGATAAAACTATTGTTTATTTCGACACCGAATTATTTGTTCTGTAAAACGGTCAACCCTTTTGTTCAAGACCGTCAACCCTTTTGAGAAAAAAGGTCAACCTTTTTGCAAGAAACCGTCAACCCTTTTTCGAGAATAGGTCAACCCTATTTATCTAAAACCTACAACACACGCTCTCAAAGTGCGGGTTTTAGATACGATGAGACTAACAGACCTCTGCTCGCTGAATCTTTGCACCAAGAGCATTGAGACGTCCTTCGATGTTCTCATATCCTCGATCAATCTGTGCGATATTATCAATACGACTTGTTCCCTGTGCTGTCAGTGCTGCGATAAGCAGTGCAATACCCGCACGAATATCGGGACTTGACATACGACCCGCACGAAGTTTCTTAGCATTATCATGACCAACAACTACGGCACGGTGAGGATCACAGAGGATTATCTGTGC
>CAUVDL010000146.1:0-2796 GCA_963550695.1 uncultured Prevotella sp.
ACTGGCTTATAGCCTTTATCTCATTGGGAACGGCTGTGACAGTCCTCTCTATGGGCCGTGGCTTGATGAAGTTAGTACCTGTAATTTGCGGTATTGCTGTAGGCTATCTCGTAGCTGCTCTTATGGGTATTGTCGACTTCTCAGGTGTAGAGTCTGCGCCTTGGTTCGCCTTGCCACCTGCATTAGCTAATTTCCAGATGCCACAGTTTGCTTGGGAGCCATTCCTTTATATGATTCCTGTGGCGATAGCTCCTGTGATTGAGCATGTAGGTGATGTGTATGTGGTAAGTGCTGTAGCGGATAAAGACTTTACAAAGTCACCGGGTCTGCATCGTACGATGTTGGGCGATGGTTTGGCTTGTTTGGCAGCTTGCTTCTTTGGGGGTCCTCCAGTGACAACTTATAGTGAGGTGACAGGTGCAATGAGTATTACAAAGGTGACCCATCCTCAGGTAATCCGTATTGCCGCTGCAACAGCTATTGTCTTCTCGGTAATTGGAAAGTTGAGTGCTCTCTTGCAGAGTATTCCTTCTGCTGTCTTAGGAGGTATCATGTTATTGCTTTTTGGTACAATCGCATCTGTGGGTATTCAGAACCTTATTCAGCATAAGGTAGACTTCAACCGTACACGCAATATCATTATTATCTCTGTTACATTGACGATGGGGATTGGTGGTGCTGTGCTGCAGTGGGGTAGCTTCTCTATTAGTGGTATTGGACTTTCAGCTATGGTGGGAGTTATCTTGAACCTGATATTGCCACCTGCAAAGGAGAAGAAGAGCGAGGGTAATTCATAATTTATAATTCAGAATTCATAATTATGATTAGTGTTAATTCATAATTCATAATTCACAATTCATAATTATGATTACCGTTATTTGCGGTGTTTATTGATATGAATAGCTTGTTAACTTGTAAAGCTATTCACTTGTAAATATAAATATTGGGCAGATAGGAATAACAAATCCTATTTGCCCAATATCTTTATATAAGAGGATTAACCACCAATAGAATCTTTGTATTGCTGCTTTATCTTTTCTTCGAGTTCGCTTAATGTCTGCTTGCTGTTGAATAGACTTTTGATAAGGCGATAGCCCAACCATATCACGAGCATACCCACAAGGGCAAGGAGATATTGGACTACGATACTGTTTACAATCGTCTTAGTATAGTTCTCGCAGATAACAAAACCTGCTATGAGTATGATATAGTCAATCCAGCTCGAACCATTATAGCTCTGGACAATACGCTGATACTCTTCGTTGTTGGCAAGAACCTCTTTGCGATTCTCAGTCCATTTCTTTTCAAATTCTTCGTTGGTCATGGGAGTTGTGGGTGTTGAGTGATGGGTGTTGGGTGTTGATGAATTGTGGTGAAGGGTGATAGGTGGTGGGTGTTGGGTGGTGATGAATTGTAGTAATGTGCTTATACTTTCATTAAATCGCTCATAACGGAGTCGCTGACATAGATACCGTCACGGGTAAGATGGAGCCAGCCATCGTCCTCTTTTAATAAGCCTTGTTCTTGTAAAGGTTTTGCAAGGCGCATGAGATAGGTCCTATATTCAGCTGAGAGCATCGAAAGTTCTATTCCTTCACACGTGCGGAGGGCTGTCATAATCATATCGTTATAATGTGTGTCTGCATCGATTATCTCCTCCTCACAAGGGAGTCTGTCATTCTCAATTGCAGTAATATAAGCCTTAGTATCTGCTATATTCCAACTTCTCTTACCGTTGCCGTAGGAATGAGCAGAGGCTCCGATGCCTATATAAGGGACATTGTGCCAATACGAACTATTGTGTTGGGAACGGAAAGGGCTTGGAACTTTGAGGTTTGAACTTTGAGGTTTGAACTTTGAGTTTTGGGCTTTGAGTTTTGAACATTGAACTTTAAGCTTGGCAAAGTTACTAATCTCATATTGTTCATAACCAGCTTCAGCTAAGCGGTCGATGAGTGTATCGTACATCTGACGATAAAGTTCGTCGTCCATATCCTTGACCTTTCCTGCTTGAAGAAGGCGATAGAGGGGAGTTCCTTCTTCGTACATAAGACTATATGCAGAGATATGCTCAATGTCTAATGCAAGCAATCGCTCAATGTCATCTTCCCATTCTTCAAGTGTCTCATTGGGAAAGCCAAACATAAGGTCTACCGATATATTTCTTATATTTGCGTTTCTTAGGCGCTTGACCGCTGTTTCTACCTCGTCAGCAGTATGTCTACGATGCAGGAAACGGAGGCGTTCATCCGAAAAAGTCTGCGCTCCCATAGAGATGCGATTGATAGGAAGGGAACGCAAGTTCTGTGCAAACTCTTCCGTTACATCATCGGGGTTACACTCCATCGTGACTTCGATAGGAGTCGCTGTGGTACAAGTGTTATTCTCTGCATCCCATTCTAAACCAGTGTGATATACCTTGTCTATCGTCTGGAATATCTTTTGTAGGCTCTCAAAAGAAAGCTGTGAAGGAGTCCCACCACCCAAATAGATAGTTGACAAACCGCCTATTCTTTCACCAGAGTTGTCGCTATTCTTCTCCGCACGCAGTTCCATCTCATGGCAGATAGCATTCACATAGCGTTCTTCTACAGAAAGTCTTTCGTCCTTTTTCTTTGTGGGCACAGTAGAATAGAAGCCACAGTAAATGCAGCGACTGGCACAGAAAGGAATGTGAATGTATAACCCTAACATGATAAGTGTATATGCGTATATATTAATGTATGCCTTACAAGAACTAATGCAAATGTACTAATAAGTTTTAAAAGATTTCGTTTTTTTCGTAAGAAACTTTGG
>CAUVDL010000147.1:0-2756 GCA_963550695.1 uncultured Prevotella sp.
ACAGCAACAGCTGCAGCTGCAGGCTCAATACCATACTCGTCCTTGAGGACAGTTGCCAACTCATTTACTTCCTTAACAGTAAGATTTACTAACTCTTCTGCAATAGCTTTTACGTCTGCCATTTTATTCTAAATTTTTAATTTTTTGTTCTAAAAATAATATATCTTATTGACTTTATTAGATTTTTTACTCAGGACGCTCGCCTAAAGTCTTAAGCACACCATGAATAGTGCCAGCGCCTGACTGGAGAGCAGAAACAACGTTCTTTGCAGGAGACTGCAGCAATGCCACAACATCTGCGATGAGTTCGTTCTTGCTCTTGAGAGCTGCAAGTTCTTCGAGTTTATCAGCACCAATAAACAGAGATTCCTCTGCGTAAGCTGCCTTAAGAGCAGGAATACCTTCCTTCTTATACTCCTTCAACAACTTTGCTGGTACATTAGCAATCTGTGAGAACATAACTGCTGTATTACCCTTCAAAGAACCATACAGTGGTTCAAAATCTACATCTGAAGCTTCAAAAGCCTTGTGAAGAAGATTGTTCTTCACAACAACCATATTGATTTCGCTCTTGAAACACTTACGGCGAAGTGAACTTGTAGCCTCTGCATTCAATCCAGTTACATCAACCAAATAGAAATGAGGATAGTTCTTTAATTTCTCACCGAGTTCAGCGATAATTGTATCTTTTACTTCTTTCTTCATTGTACAAAACTTTTAGAGTTATTCAGCTGATTTAGGATCAATCTTGACACCCTTACTCATTGTGCTAGAAATAAAGATACTCTTGATATATGTACCTTTAGCAGCAGCAGGCTTCAACTTGATAACAGTAGAGATAAACTCCTTCGCGTTACCATAAATCTGCTCAGCAGTCATGCTAACCTTACCGATTGAAGTATGGATAATACCAGCCTTATCAACCTTAAAGTCAATCTTACCCTGCTTAACATCCTTTACTGCCTTAGCAACATCCATAGTCACAGTACCGCTCTTTGGGTTTGGCATCAAGCCACGAGGACCGAGTACACGACCCAAAGGACCTAACTTACCCATGCATGATGGCATAGTGATAATAACATCAATATCAGTCCATCCGCCCTTGATCTTTTCAACGTATTCGTCAAGACCAACATAATCAGCACCAGCTTCCTTAGCGGCAGCCTCCTGATCAGGTGTACAGAGACAAAGCACACGTGTAACCTTACCAGTACCATGTGGAAGTGACACAACGCCACGAACCATCTGGTTAGCTTTACGTGGGTCAACACCGAGACGTACATCAACATCTACAGAAGCATCAAACTTAGTAGTGGTAATTTCCTTTACCAACTGTGCTGCCTCTGCCAATGAATATGCCTTCCCTGCTTCAACCTTCTCAGCTACTGATTTCTGATTTTTTGTCAGTTTACTCATTTTTACTTTTGAAGTTTAAAATTATTTACCAGGGAAGTCCCCTTTTACAGTGATACCCATACTACGAGCAGTACCAGCAACAAGTTTCATTGCACTCTCTACTGTGAAACAGTTGAGGTCAGGCATTTTGTCTTCTGCAATAGCCTTTACCTGCTCCCAAGTTACGGATGCAACCTTCTTGCGGTTTGGCTCACCAGATCCGCCTTTCACCTTAGCAACTTCCATAAGCTGTACAGCTGCAGGAGGAGTCTTAATGATAAAGCTAAAAGACTTATCGTTGTAGTAGGTAATTACGACTGGAAGAACTTTGCCAGCCTTGTCCTGGGTACGGGCGTTGAACTCCTTACAAAATCCCATGATATTAATACCCTTAGAACCCAATGCAGGGCCTACTGGAGGGGAAGGATTTGCAGCGCCACCTTTAATCTGTAATTTGATTAATCCAGCTACTTCTTTAGCCATTTCTTTTGTTAATATTAAAAAATTAAACTATAGTAGAATAGTATCCGTAACAACACTATTCTTCTTTTGCGACTTGCATAAAACTTAGCTCCAATGGATTCTGACGACCAAAAATCATCACCATCACTTTCAGCTTATGTTTCTCAGCATTCACTTCTTCAATGATACCATGAAAACCACTGAAAGGACCATCAGTAACCTGAACAGTTTCACCAACCATATATGGTACATTCTGAACTTCTTCGAGTTCAGTATCTTCCACATTACCCAACAGACGATTAATATCTGCCTGACGTACAGGTGATGGTTCAGACATACCTCCGAGGAATCCTAAAACATTAGGCATGAAACGCAACGTAGAAGCTACGTCAGGTGTCATATTGGCCTGTACAAGCACATAACCAGGGAGACTTAACTTCTCCTTGACAACACGCTTCCCATCTTTACGCACAGTAGCGTGTTTTTCCATAGGCAATAAAACCTCAAAAACACGCTCAGCAAGTTTTTCGTTCAGACGTAATTGAGCATCGATATATTCCTTTACCTTTGCCTCTTTACCGCTGACAGCACGAAGAACATACCATTTCTTTTCTGTATCTGCCATTTCCTAATGAATTATCTTGGATATACAAATTCCATTACGCGTTGGAACACTGAGTCCATTGCAAACACAACCAATGCAATGATAACGGAAGCAGAAATAACTACCATTGCACTATGTGTAAGTTGAGCACGTGATGGCCATGTAGTTTTATGCGCAAGTTCGTCGTAGCAAGCCTTGCAATAATTAACTATCTTATTAAACATAAAATCTTCTCTTTTTGCACGGGTTGAAGGACTCGAACCCTCGACACCTGGTTTTGGAGACCAGTGCTCTA
>CAUVDL010000148.1:0-2725 GCA_963550695.1 uncultured Prevotella sp.
AGAATCATTCTACTGCTACCTACAAAGCCTGAAACGATGAGCGTAAGACAAAGCCACCACATCGGATTGAAGTTGAATAGCAGTGAAAAGGCTATCAAAGAGCCTGTCACACCACCGATAGCTGCCGTATGTGTTGATATCTTCCACCACACGTTGATGATAGCACAAAGAATCTGAATGATCAATGCTACCATGAGTATGGACGTCAGCATGTGAGGCAGGTGTAGGATATTCATGATGTAGAAGCACGTGAAGTAGCAAAGAATAGAAATCACGTAAGGAACCATTCTTCGCTCTCGTTGCCCTAACTGAATCAGTGTCCAGCCGTGGTATTGGCGATAAAGGTGGATGAGTAAGGTAGGGATAAGGACCGTAAAAGCGTAAACCAAAAAGACATACGACAGCTTCGCCTGCCATGGGAACATACTAAGATAGCTAAAAGTAAAGATAGCTAATATGCCCACAACTGGTAAATAGAATGGTGTGAGAACCATACTCACGACCCTTGCTGTTAATATAATATTCTTTTCGTTCATACTTTAACACCTAACATTCACCACCCATCACCCATCAACATCACTCCTTTCTCAGTCTTGCCACAGGCAATCCGAGTTGTTCGCGGTACTTGGCAACGGTACGGCGGGCTATTGGGAAGCCCTTTTCTTTCATCACCTTTGCAAGCGCATCATCGCTGAGAGGTTTGCGTTTGTCCTCTTTGTCGATTACTTCTTTGAGTGCCAACTTGATTTTACGAGTAGACATTTCCTCGCCATCCTCCGTTGTGTAGCTATCAGTGAAGAAGAAACGCAGAGGGAATGTACCCCAACGTGTCTGTGCATACTTGATGTTGCTCACACGTGATATGGTCGAGATGTCCAGCCCTGTACGGTCGGCAATATCTTTAAGAATCATTGGTTTGAGGTCAGCCTCATCTCCATCTTGGAAGAATTTCCGCTGAATATCGATGATAGCCTTCATCGTCACTTGTAATGTATGACGTCTTTGCTTTACCGCTTCAATAAATCCTTGTGCCTTTTCTACCTTTTCTTTGGCATAAAGCAACGCCTCCTTCTCCTGTCGATTCATACCAGCTTTGTTGTTGCGGTAGGTCTCCATCATATCGTTGAAGGTCTGCGAAACGTGCAACTCTGGTAGATTGCCGTGGTTTAAGCTGAAAGTAACCGTACCATCATCCTCCGTGTCGACGATAAAGTCAGGTGTTATCTGTTGCAGGTTACGTCCTTGTGTCTCACCCATAGACGACCCCGGCTTTGGATTCAACTTACGAATCTCACGCTGAAGTGCCTCTACTTGAAGGTCAGACAGCGACAGTGCGCTTTGAATCTTATCCCAATGCTTCTTTTTGAAAGCGTCGAAATGATGCGAAAGGATATTGTAGATGTATTTATACAGATGACTATCTTTCTCCCACTCACCGTTCTCAACCTTACGGTCTATCTGCAACAAGAGACATTCTTGCAAATCTCTTGCACCGATACCAGCTGGGTCAAAGTCCTGCAGAATCTTCAGTACCTCTTCTAATTCCTTAGTTGACGCATCAATTCCATAGTAGATCGCTAACTCATCGCTGATACTATCGAGGTCTTTTCGCAAGAGTCCGTCATCATCGAGACTACCGATAAGATACTCCAAGATACTCTTCTGACGTTCAGTAAGCTCTCTTTCGCCCACCTGCTCATTGAGTTTATCGATGAAGGACGTCGTATCTCCATACACAATCTCCTCATATTCAGCATTATTTCGTTGCTGTCTTGAATCGTATGTAGGAAGATCATCATCCGAACGCATACGCTCTAATGCCGAGTCGAGCGCATCTTGTCGTTCTTCTCGTTCCTGAAGTGTGTCGAAATCATCGTCTTCTGAATGCTCTACATTATCGTTGTTCTCAATGCTGTCGCTCTCTTCTCCGCCTGCTTCTAAGGCAGGATTATCGTCGAGTTCAGCATTGACACTTTCCTCTAATTCTGTCAGTGGCATCTCCAACAACTTTACTTGCAGCATCTGCTGTTGTGAGAGACGCTGCACTTGTTGTTGTTTCTGGGTCTGAATTTGTACTTGTTCCTGTGCCATTGTTTACCTGAATTGTGCTACAAAAGTACTAAAAAAACAAGTATAATCAAGTGAAATATTCCTTTAATTGTGCTGCCAAGGCAGAAAGTTTCTCTGGGTTATCATTTCCATAGCGGTTCCATACCTCCTGACATGGCATTAATAAGGGCGATATCAGAAGGTCGTCACGGTTCAGATAGGGGTCACAGAATTGGAATACATCCATCACCTCTACAACCATTCGTGGCTTTATCTTCATCAACTTAGCAAGGTCTATCACCTCAGGTGTCTCCGCTACCATCGTAATCGGGGTGAGACGGAAATAGAGGTCGAGAATCATGATGAGCATAAAGGGCTTTAACTCCGTAACACCTTCCACTGGTAGGAAGTCATGTTCAAAGGTTTCGCGCACCTTCACACCATCATAGAACTCCCTTGGCTGGCCAAATCCTTTCATCGAACGCAGTTTCTTTACGTCTTTGTTCAGCTTTCGTGTGTTCTCTCCATACGTCTCCCAAATCAGATTAATGATGGGCATATCACGGTGTCGCAACTTAAAAAGCTGTTCATAGAGGTTCTTTGGTGGTATGTGTAGTTCCAAACTGAGGTCTACCAACGCACGTGAATACATCGGTTTCATTCCCTCTGGCTTTTT
>CAUVDL010000149.1:0-2705 GCA_963550695.1 uncultured Prevotella sp.
CGATAACAGAACCGTTCACATCATAGAAATGTCCCCATGCTTCAAAGAAGCTTGAAAGGTCTTGCTTGGCTGCTACACAACACGCTTTAGCAAAGAGTAAGTAGTCGTTCTGGCCCTGACAGTTGGCTGTACCCTGTCCTTCAAGACGGTTCTTACGGAGATAATCGAGGCAATTATGCCAGAACTGATCATCAAGACCAGTCGCATGGAACATCAGATAGAGCTTGTAGTACATCTGCGTTGTGCCCCATGTGCCATATTCAAACCACTTCTTCTTGTTAGCAAAGCGGTCAGCATAGGTTGAGACAGCACTCTCGCAAACCCCATCATACTTCTTACCGTCAACATCTGTATAAGAACAGTTTTCAGAGCGGCTGGTTACGCGACCCGAAGTAAACATTATCATGTTAGAGTACATATTGACAGAAATCTCCGTCATACCAGCCGTGTTAAACAGCTGCTGATGGTTATGACCGAACTCGTGAGCAGGACCCCAGAGTGTACCATTACCCCACTTCATCTTGTCGTAGTTGAGTACGTCGCCCAAAGTGTTGTAGTTATAATAGGTACCACCCGTCGTAGCATACATATAACCATGGTCGACAGCAGTAGCGTTGAGCACGTTGTTGCACTTATCACGCTTAGCGGCACGGAAGCCCATGAGGTCGTCCTCACGCTGTACGATGCTGTTCCAGATCTCAACAAGTTCCTTCATGTTATTAGGAGTGTACTGCTTGCAATCAGCACCAGGCATGTTCATGACAATCAGTTCGCCCTTCATATTGAACGCCTTAGCCCATACAAGGCCATCAGACTGCATTGTCTTCCAGTCTTCATTGGTGTTACCCTTTGTGAGATCGAAGTATCCATTCACCTTACCACCCTCGATGTGGATGTTCATAGGCTTATAGTCTTTGAGAGACTTACCGTTGTTGAAGGTACGACCGATATAGTTAACAAACACGTTGTTCTCGCCCTGATTGAGGATAATATTCAATCCCTTCTTCAAGTTATAGTACTTACCAGCACTGCGTGTACCCAATGGTACGAGTTCGATCTGTACCGTTGCATTCTGTGGAATATCATCGCCAAGGAAGATGAAGAGGTCCTCGCCATCACGAGCCGTGATACCTGTTGGGTTCGTCATACTACCATAATCGTAGCCGATACCCATTGAACGCGCCCAAGCACCATAGTTATTCTCGCTGTAAACCTTATAGTCAGCGATGCGGAAGAGCTTCTCCCAGTTGCGACCACTTGGATAACTTGTCCAGCTCTGGTTCTTTATCTTCAACACAACCTCCTGTAGTCCCTGTGGCACACCCTCGGTAGTCATCTGAGCCTTCAACGCCTCATCAGTCATCGCCTTAGTAGCGGCAGTAACCTCCGTAGCGGCACTGTTAGTGAAATACTTAGCCACCTTCTCAGCATAGACATCCACATTCTTGGTCAAGTCGACACGAGTCTTGTAAGCATCCTGCTGTTCCTTGAGCTTAGCAGGGTCGAGTGTAGCCTCCTTAAAGACCCACTTATTAGCCTCGTTGTGCGTGTACCAGCCAACAGGATGGTATCCCTGACTCTCCGCACAATGGATACCAACATTATTGGCATCGACCATCTCGAAAGCCAACACGTATGGATCGTCCGTGTTACGTTGGAGGTCAAAGCCAGTGCCCTTCCCCTCAGCTGTCGTATAAGAGCGACTTGTCTGCCCATTCTGAGGAACGATATACTTTCCTGTCACGGCATTCTGGAACACGTAGCGGCCGTCAGCCAACCTTTCTAACTTCCAATAATAAGAGTAATCACTGCTGTTAAAACCCGAGGTAGACAATTCGCCAACTATAAAGTCCTCACGCATCGCCCTGCCATAAGTGTCAGAAACAATCTGATAATACTTTGTGAGGTCCTTTGTTGGGTCTACCACCTTGGTCAGTTGAGCCAGACGGGCAAGCACCTGCTCGTTTGTAAGCGTCGTCACAGGGTCGAAGCGGAACTCACTTGGGCCGAGTGCTGTTATACCATTGTCTCTCAAAGGATACCAACGAACGATATCCTTCTGAGCATCGAGGTGCCAACACCATTCTTCAGCATTACTATTATAGATATTGAAGTAAGACTTACCTGTCCCACTTGACTCTGTCTGATAAATAATCCTGAACTTGTAAGCATCATCGGCTGTCTTATAGACCTCATTATTTTGACCCACACTCTGAACGTACTTAGCGTCCTTCAGACTCTGAATGGTGTACCTGTCGCCCTTAGCATGTAGTAAGAAGAGATCAGAGAAATCGGTTGATGGACTGCTATAATGCTGCCCATGTAAGGTGCCTTTACCATCGACAAAGACATGAAGATCAGTACCTTTTTGACGCTTGTCATTAACAATGTAATAAACTCCCGGTTTGAGTTTCTGATTCTCTCCATCAGCAGTTGGCGCCGCAGAGAGCATCGAAGCTTTCGCAACACTTGGCACAGCAGCGGTCAGAGCCAGTGCTGCCATAAGTGTCTTCTTGCGTAAAAATCTTTCGAATAACATAGATGTATTTAATAAGTAGTTGTTTTCTAAGTTTCTCTTCGGTAAGTATCAAGTTTGCTTTCACCCCTTTTTAGGACAGTGCGGAGGTTCCGCACTTGTGGTGTTCACGCCCCGCACCTTTCGTGCGAAGGTGTAGCACATCACCTGAATAGTATATTAACGAAGA
>CAUVDL010000150.1:0-2656 GCA_963550695.1 uncultured Prevotella sp.
AAGAAGCCTGTTATCTTCCTTATTAACCAGTTGGATTCTGACAAGTGCGACTTTGATAACCTTATTTCCAATATGCAGGAGATTTATGGTTCAAAGTGTGTTCCTGTACAATATCCTATCGAAACAGGTCCCGGTTTCAACAGTTTGATTGACGTTCTGTTGATGAAGAAATATAGTTGGAAGCCAGAAGGAGGTGAGCCTATTATTGAGGATATCCCTGCTGACCAGTTACCAAAGGCTATGGAACTACATAAAGCACTTGTTGAGGCTGCTGCCGAGAATGACGAGGGCTTGATGGAGAAGTTCTTTGAAGAGGAAACACTGACAGAAGATGAGTTGCGTACAGGTATTCGTAAGGGCCTTGTAACCCGTTCTATCTTCCCTGTTTTCTGTGTTTGTGCAGGTAAGAGTATGGGTGTTCGTCGCCTGATGGAGTTCTTGGGTAATGTTGTTCCTTTCGTTGACGAGATGCCTAAGATTCATAATACTCGTGGTGAGGAGGTTGCTCCAGACAGTAATGGACCAGAGTCACTTTACTTCTTCAAGACGGGTATGGAACCACATATCGGTGAGGTAAGCTATTTCAAGGTGATGAGTGGTTGTGTGAAGTCGGGTGACGACTTGACCAACTCTGATCGTGGCTCAAAGGAGCGTATGGGACAGCTTTATGCTTGTGCAGGTGCTAATCGTATTCCAGTTGACCAGTTAAATGCAGGCGACTTAGGTTGTACCGTGAAGTTGAAGGATGTAAAGACTGGGAATACCTTGAATGGTAAGGGTACTGACCAACGCTTTGACTTCATTAAATATCCAAACTCAAAATACTCTCGTGCCGTTGAAGCAAAGAGCTCACAGGAGACTGAGAAGCTCATGGCTGCATTATTAAAGATGCGTCAGGAAGACCCAACATGGGTTGTTGAACAGAGTAAGGAGTTGAAGCAGACTATCGTTCATGGTCAGGGTGAGTTCCACCTACGTACTTTGAAGTGGCGTTTGGAGAACAATGAGAAACTGCAGGTTACTTTCAAGGAACCAAAGATTCCATATCGTGAGACAATTACCAAGCAGTCAAAGGCTGAGTACCGTCATAAGAAACAGAGTGGTGGTGCTGGTCAGTTCGGTGAGGTTCACTTGATTGTTGAGCCTTATGCAGAGGGTATGCCTGATCCAACAACCTATAAGTTTAACGGACAGGAGTTTAAGATGAATATTAAGGGACGCGAAGAGCGTGACCTCCCATGGGGTGGTAAACTCGTGTTCATCAACTCTGTTGTTGGTGGTGCTATTGATGGTCGTTTCATGCCTGCTATCTTAAAGGGTGTGATGGATTGTATGGAGCGTGGTCCACTGACGGGTAGCTATGCACGTGATGTACGCGTAATTGTCTATGACGGTAAGATGCACCCGGTTGACTCTAATGAACTTTCATTTACCTTGGCTGCTCGTCATGCGTTCTCAGATGCTTTCAAGGCTGCTGGTCCAAAGATTCTTGAGCCAATCTATGACTTAGAGGTGTATGTTCCTGGTGACTATATGGGTGACGTGATGAGCGACTTGCAGGGACGTCGTGCCATGATTATGGGTATGGATTCTGAGGCAGGTTATCAGAAATTGCAGGCAAAGATTCCTTTGAAGGAGCTTGCTAACTATAGTATTTCACTGAGTTCTCTCACTGGTGGTCGTGCAAGTTTCACAACAAAGTTCGCAAGTTACGAACTTGTTCCAAATGATATCCAGCAGAAGTTGATTGCTGAGCATGAGGCAGAAGTAAAGGATGAAGAAGAATAGTCCTTTTGTTTTAGACTAATATAATTAAAGAGGTTGATTCGAAGGCTATGCAATGTAGCATTAGAATCAACCTCTTTTCTGTTTATTAGTGTGTCATTATTGAATAATGAATATGTGTTTATAAGTTCTTAGTTGTTACAAAGTTGACCTTCTTCGCCTATTCTTAGCCGTTGTGTTCAGCCTTAGCACATATTGTGTTGATGCCCCGCACATATCGTGCTAAGGCTTAGCACCAATGGTGCGCATACTAAATACGATACAAAAGAGTTGCTAAGTTTTACCAGATAGCAGTCGAGTTAAAGCTGAATAGATTATTAGTCTACAATGAACAGATTTGGATTGAAAAGATGATAACAGTCTGTTATTGTATAAAGGAAAATTTATCTCTGACAAGTGTTTTTACCTCATTAGGTAGAGAAAAATAGGAATTCCTATTATCGGAGTAAAAAAACCGCAGAGTCCTATGTATAACAATTTCAATGGCCAAGGCTTACCATGAGTTATAAATGGCATTAAAAGGAGTGTTATCAAAAAGAAGAATATTTCTAAAAGTTCCATATCAAAGAGTTTTATTCAAAGCAAAAATAAAACTATATTAGAAATAATGCAAATTATTCTTTGAAAATCTTATTTTTATTAGTAAATAAGAGGCTATACTCTCTGACGAATATAGCCTCTTATATCAATATATAATATTCAGATGATTAAATTGATTTATCATCTAGACTTCTTTCTTTTAGATGTTTACTTGTTCGGTATAGCATACTTGTCACCAGTCTGTCTGCCCATGCATCGTAGGAGGCATCGAAGACCTTCGTGCCCTTCTCATCCATAACGTAAAGGATGCTGCCCAAAATGTCCGTGAAGG
>CAUVDL010000151.1:0-2646 GCA_963550695.1 uncultured Prevotella sp.
AAGGCTCTTTTTTGTTATTGGGTGTTGGGCGATGGGTGTTGAATATTAGCTGTTGGGTGTTGAGTGTTAGGTGTTGAATATTAGCTGTTGGGTGTTGAATGTTAGGTGTTGATGATGTGTTGAAAGGGGAAGATATTGTATTGGGCTGATAAGGCTAATAAGCCTAATAATACTAATCCTTTTGTTTATTATGGATATTGGGCTAATCGGGGTAATGCTTTAATCTAATAAGGATGATAGGTTTGATATAGCTAATATGGATCACACTTTATAATATTATTCATTTCTTTTCGTTAATTCTTTATATGCAGTGGACTGATAGAATCCGACAGGTAAAGATCTTTTTAGTGGTTGCAGCAATTTTTATTGCTGTGGCTTCTTTGCTTGTTTCTCGTTTCTTGACTCATGATTTGTCTGAACAGGAGAGAAGTAAGATGCTGGTGTGGGCAGAAGCTATGAAATCACTTAGTGCTGCGGATGAGAATACAGATCTTAGTCTTGTTTTGAAGGTATTAGATGAAAACCATACTATTCCTGTTGTTGTCTTAGATAGTGACGGAACTGTAACAGAATATCGTAATATAGAAATTAAAGCACGTAATGGCAAAGACAGTACTAACTATGTTACTTTATTGGGTCAACAACTGAAAGCTTCAGGGCAGGTTATTCGTATCTTACTGAGTAAGAATCATAATGATTATATAGATGTATGCTATGACGATTCGTTGATGTTAAAGCGTATTGCCATATATCCATACGTACAGTTGGGTGTTGTCATGCTATTTGTTATTGTAGCTATTTTTGCCTTACTAACATCAAAACGTGCAGAACAAAATAAAGTGTGGGTTGGATTAAGTAAGGAAACAGCACATCAGTTAGGTACTCCTATTTCATCTCTAATGGCATGGACAACAGTTTTGAAGGAAACTTATCCTGAAGATGAACTCCTACCAGAGATGGATAAAGACGTGAAACGTTTACAGCTTATTGCTGATCGTTTCTCAAAGATAGGTTCCGTTCCAGAGTTAGTTCCGTCCAGTCTTAATGAAGTTCTCAATCATGTTGTCGCCTATATGGATTGTCGTACATCAAAGAGGATAAAGATGAAGACAGAGTTGCCAATAGATGATATCATTATTAATATAAATGCCTCACTCTTTGAGTGGGTGATTGAGAACCTCTGTAAAAATGCAGTTGATGCGATGGGAGGAAAAATAGGTAGTATTACACTTCGTTTAGAAGAGACAGACAAGCGTGCTATTGTAGAGGTGAGCGATACAGGAAAGGGTATCAGAAAGAAAGACATAAGAAATGTATTTCGTCCAGGCTTTACTACTAAGAAGCGAGGTTGGGGGTTAGGTTTGAGTCTTGCAAAGCGTATTGTTGAAGAATATCATCATGGTAAGATATACGTGAAAAGCTCGGAGGTTGGAAAGGGGACAACTTTTCGCATAGAGCTTCGAAAAGAGTAGATGCTAATGTGATGGATTTCTTTTCGTGAAAATAATTTCTTTTTTTCATGAAAATAAATATTTCCGCTCATGAAGAAAAATATTTCTTTACGTGAAAATAATTTGACTTTTATAATCAGACATCTCTGATTTTATTACTAATAGATTATCAGATGAGTTGAGAATACAAAGTCGTTTATATGTTTGAAACATTTAGAAAATGCCTTAATTTACAAATGATAGAACATTGCAAGACCCCATTTCATATTATGTAGAAGAAATTGAGCATAAATCATCTTACAATGGATGTTCTTACTTTTTTTACTTATAATTTGCTTATAATCAGAAAAATATTCGTAACTTTGCAACCCAATTATGGACTTAGAAACCCTTAAAATAGATTTGAAGGGTCTGGAAGAAGGTGTGAATCACCTTGAGTTCGACCTGGATGACGCTTACTTTAAGGCAGTTGACGCTCCTGAAGTGAGTCAAGGAAGTGTGCATGTATCTCTTGATATTGTGCGCACAGGAGATGATTTCTTTACCCTTGATTTCCATGAGGTGGGTACGGTAATGGTTCCGTGCGATATATGCCTCGATCCAGTAGAGCAGCCAATAGAGACAACACAACGTCTCGAAGTTAAGTTAGGAAAAGAAAACTCAGAAGAGGATGACCTTGTAACGGTGGCCGAGGACGAAGGAATACTCGATGTTGCATGGTACCTCTACGAATTCATAGCTCTCGCAATCCCTATCAAGCATGTGCATGCACCTGGAAAATGCAACCCTGCTATGGTACGAGCTCTTGAGGAGTATTCTGCCGCCCGAAGCGGTGAGGAAGACGAGCAGGCAATGGATCCGCGCTGGGAAGCTCTATTAAAATTGAAAAAATAAAATATTAAAGTTTAAAGAATTATGGCACATCCAAAAAGAAGACAGTCAAAGACTCGTACACTCAAGAGAAGAACTCACGATAAGGCAGTAGCTCCTACATTGGCTTTATGCCCTAACTGTGGTGCTTATTATGTTTATCACACAGTTTGCCCAACTTGTGGTTACTATCGTGGTAAGGTTGCTGTCGTAAAGGAAACAGCTGAGTAAACATGAGTAAGATTAATGCGATTATAACAGGTGTCGCAGGTTACGTGCCAGACTATGTCCTCAATAATGAGGAATTGTCTCGCATGGTTGATAC
>CAUVDL010000152.1:0-2626 GCA_963550695.1 uncultured Prevotella sp.
GTGGTTGGGCTACGGAATACAGTACGGACGTGAAAACAAAGATGATGGGAATGGATATGACCATCAAATCTGTTTCTAAATTGGTAGAGCATAGTTGGAAATAATCAATATTGCAATATGAAGAAACTATTTCTTACCCTTGCTTTTGCCCTCGTGGTAACAGCATTGAACGCCCAAACCTTAATCAAGGCTAAGTTCCAAAAAGGCGATCAGGCAGTCTATGAAACTGTGACAGACATTGAAGGAAAGTCTGCTGCGGCTGGTGTTGAAGCGGTAAAGGTAACCAGACAGACGAAGATAACCGTACAAGAGGTTCTCCGTGATGGGTATATTATCGAAATACTGACCAAAGACATAGCGGTAGATGGAGATCAATCGTTTCTAACACAGACGGGAGATATGATCATCCAAAGCCTAAACAATGTCCCTATGCTTCTAAGGACAGACGCAAACGGAAAGATTACTGACATCTTAAACTATGACGAGGTGCAGCGCAAGGCTTGGAAGTTTGCCCTCACAAAACTCGATTCTATCTACAATAACAATCTGAACGTAGAGAAGAGCATGCCGAAGAGTAAGGCTATGATGAGTATAACAAAAGATATTGCCAAAGACGTTCTTATTGCGAATATCAATAATAACACCTTCTTCTATCTCTTCGGTAAGTCTCTGAAAACTGGCTACAAAGAGAACAAGGAGATAAAGGATATCAAGTCTACCATTACCTACACGCTTTCTAAGAAGGGGAATACGATGAACATCGCGGGGAAGATTAGCAGTAATATGACCGAAGCCGATGTGAAAGCTTTCATCATTGACAAGATGAAGTCAGTCGGTGCTGACGAAAACCTTGAACTGATGATAGCGCAGGTAGAGGCCCATTGGGACAAGATGAAGGAAATTGGTATGGCTACAATGGAAATCAACGGAACAACTAACTTTCAACTTCTTAAAAGTGGTTGGCCTACCGAATACAGCTCAAAGATAAAAGCCAATAGGATGGGCGTGAATATGACCATCAACTCTGTGACGAAGTTAGTGAAGAAGAATTGGAAGTAATCTTAGCATATTTATAAGATATTAAGGTGGTGTAGGCAATCCTAACACCACCTTTTCTTTTCTCCTCACACACCAAAAAACCTTTTTACGTCTGTTAGTTTACTTATGAATCCTACTGACAAGTATTGACAAAACAGAACCTACGCCTATATTTATGGTTCTTCCGTTAGATGCTTTTCGTATAGTGTTAACGGAAGAACAGAACTTACTCCTTAAACAAAATTATAGCCAAGACAGTCAATTACCTATTCTTTTTTCATCCTCTGACACAGAACTCTTCTTCTTTTTATACTCGAAAATTTACCGAGAATTCCTTGAAAAATCATTACATGGTTTCGGATAAAACGTTCATAAATAATGCTAAAAGCATATGCAAACGGCAGGTTTGTAACCGACAAGATATCAGTAGGTTACAGAGTAGCAAAGTAAAAGATGCCTAATAGGACTTCAAAAGGGCGTTAGTAAGACCTCAAAAGGGCATCTTTTACAAGCCAATTGGGCGTTAATTTGAATGTTATTTGTGCCCTTTCAGTTTTCAGTTTTAGATTTTTCTTTACATAAAGAAGCGTATATGGAGAGGGGAAATCTCTAAGACATCGCTTCTCTTTCCTTATGAAAAGGGTGGGAAGAGCTCGTTATTTTTGTTGAGGTTACATCTTTTTTATCATATATTTATCGTATAATGGTTTGAAAATAGGGGGAACGGGGCGCGTTTTATATAGCTCTGTAAGATAATCCTTAGCTGTGTCGCTGTAGCTGTAATCTCCTTTCTGAGTGAGCAGTTTTTTAAGTATTTGGTAGCTCCAAGGGGCAGGGTAGGCACAAAGAAGTTGGAGGACCTCATCAGCATCATAGTATTCTTGTTTGATGGTAGCTTGACAAGCAGCCTTAGCATACCACTCGAAGGCAGGGTCGTTCCAGTTGCTGATGGCTTCACATGCCTCATAGGAGCATTCACCTGCTTTCTTTAGATTGTCTTTCAACAACTTGTTGATACGCTGTCGGTCATTGGGATTCTTGTATTGAGCGAGGAGAGGGAGGATAGCATCATTCCCCTTGTCGGCTTCTTCGATGACTGTGGCATAATAAATCTTATGGGGTTTGAAGTTTATGGGCAGTCCATCTTCAAAGCCATAGTGCTTCATATAATCGAAGAAGATGAGGCTGTCAAGGGAGAAACGCAGCTGGTTGGATAGTTTAAGTTCGTAGCCATCGTACCCATAGACAGAGATAGCAGCGCGATTATAAGGTTCTTCAAATTCTATACAACCAGACATCATCTCTACGTATGTCGTATCTTTTAATGCCTGCTTCAATACATCAATTACTTGATTGTCAGCCTTCTTCAGTAGAATTCTGTATGCCCAGAGTCTTGTTATGCGTGAAGTATCGGTATTAGCAATCTCCACTAATTGTTCTGCAGTTGTGTGACGGCTGAGCTGATCGGCATAATCTAATTGCTCTGACCGCCTCCCTGCTACACCGATACCCCTTGAAAGTGCCATATACTGGCAGTGGTGGAAGGAATCGAGTGCCACCATAGCACTATCAGATAACCTGTCTGAAA
>CAUVDL010000153.1:0-2599 GCA_963550695.1 uncultured Prevotella sp.
GTTTTCGCTCTGTTTCTTTACTATCTATTTTATTAAAGATAGCTATCAAATGCTTACCTTTCGCCAAACGCTGCATTTCAGCACATTCTTCTGCCGTTGGCTGCTCATCAACAACCCATAAGACAATGGCAGCCTCATCCATCTTTTGATAAGCACGCTCAATACCTAACTTTTCAATTTGGTCTTCGGTATGACGAATACCAGCCGTATCTATAAAACGGAAGGTAACACCTTTGATTTCTGTTGTATCCTCGATGACATCGCGTGTCGTACCATGAATATTCGAAACAATGGCTTTCTCCTCATGAAGAAGACAATTCAACAGAGTCGACTTACCCACATTCGTCTTACCAACAATGGCAACAGGCACACCTTTCTTCAAAGCCTTACCCGTCTCAAAGGAATCTGTGAGGAGTTTTATCTTTTGATGAATCGTCTCTGCTAACTCCTTTAATTCAGTACGATCAGCAAACTCAAGTTCCTCATGATCAGAGAAATCAAGTTCTAACTCCAACAAAGAAGTCATTTTCAAAAGCTGTTCACGCAAGAGTGAAAGCTCAGAACTAAAATGGCCCTTCAACTGGCTCAATGCCACTTGATGCGTTGCACGATTAGAAGCAGCTATGAGGTCGGCAACAGCTTCCGCCTGACTAAGGTCCATCTTGCCGTTCATATAAGCTCGCTGTGTGTACTCTCCCGGCTGAGCCTGCCGACAACCAGCATCAATAAGTGCCTTTACAACCTGATTAAGAATATAAGCAGAACCATGACAAGATATCTCAGTACTGTTCTCACCCGTATAGCTATGAGGAGCACGGAAGACACTAACCAGAACATCATCAATGGCTTTTCCCTCCTTGTCAAGGATTTCACCATAATGCAAGGTGTTCCCTTTCGCATCTGTTAAATGCTTTCCACGAACACCATGAAAGACTTTGTCCGTTACTTCTATCGCCATCTCACCACTCACACGGATAACACCTATAGCTCCACCAGGCTGAGTAGCAAGAGAGCATATAGGTTCACCGCCCCCTGAAAGAATAGATAGAGGGGTGGATAAAACTGTTTGCGATATCTTGTCTGTTTGTTTGCTCATAAAGAATGATTTATTATATTCTCTCCAACACCTTCTTTATCAAGCCATCAATAGTATTTTTGTAGCTTGCGTTTGCTTCTTTAGCAAGGCGGTTGGCAATAACCATACAAACTGTTACTGCCTTATGTCCCATAAGCGTTGCAAGACCAGCAAGAGCCGATGACTCCATCTCAAAGTTGGTTACTTGCATACCATTATAAGAGAATTTTTCTATCTTTTCATTCAATTTAGGGTCCTGCAATGGCAAACGAAGCTCACGTCCCTGTGGCCCAAAGAAACCTCCACAAGCAATTGTAACACCACGTACCATATCATCAGCAGCAATAGTATCAAGCAACTCCTTATCAGCACAAGCCACGTATGGGTTTCCCAACTGCGAATCCCAATCAACCTGCTTCTTAAACTCCGCTTCAAACTCAAGGTCAGAGGCCTGATTGCGACCTGCATAGAAGTTCAGCAAACCATCAAAACCAATACTCTTAGCAGATACGATATAAGTACCAACAGGCGTGTAAGGCTGCAATCCACCACAAGTACCAATTCGTACGAGTGTCAACTGGCGCAAGTGCTCATTCTCTGTACGTGTCTTGAAATCTATATTAGCAAGCGCATCCAATTCGTTTAAAACAATATCAATATTGTCACAGCCAATACCAGTACTCAAAACCGTAATTCTCTTTCCCTTGAAAGTTCCTGTGATGGCACAGAACTCACGATTAGAAACCTCACATTCTTTGTTCTCAAAGTGTGAAGCAACGAGTGCCACACGTCCAGGGTCACCAACAAGTATAACTTTATCAGCAAGATTCTCTGGCTTCAAGTGCAAATGAAAGATACTTCCATCCTCATTTATAATCAGTTCAGAAGGGGCAAAATATTTCTTCTCCATAGTCGAAAGATAATTTGGTAATATTGTGATTGATTATGTTTGAAAAACAAAGGTAAGCATAAAAGCAGAGAAAACCAAACGTTATAAAGGAAAACACACAGATATGAAGCCTAACAAAGGCGTCAAAAAGTACAACTTCCAACAAAAAGAAGAAGAAGTATAACATCGTATTTAACCATGAGCACCATTGGTGCTAAGCATCAACACCAATCGTGCTAACCATTAACACCACACGTGTTGAACTCCTATACAAAAGCTGAAAGCAGTAAGAAGAACTCAATATTAACATGCAGTAAGACACAAATAACCATCTTAAACGAAATTCATTTACCATACCACATTATATAAAAATTATCTGTAAAATTACGATGCGAGTTAAATGTTTTTCTTATCTTTGCAGAAACAACAAACTAATGCACGATGAACAGAACCAACAAAGTATTACTCATTTATACAGGCGGTACCATTGGTATGGGACATAACCAACGGACAGGTGCATTGGAGCCATTAGACTTCAACCATCTTGTTGATAACGTTCCCGAGTTCAAACTAATCCCAACGGAGGTTGACACCTATCAGTTCGACCCACCTATCGACTCTTCTGACATGTCGCC
>CAUVDL010000154.1:0-2595 GCA_963550695.1 uncultured Prevotella sp.
AGGTGCCTGCCATACACGTACCATATCTTCCATCGGAGAGGATTTAATCAGTTCTGCTTGCTCGGCAGGATCAACCTCCCCAATAGTTTTATCTATTTTCTTGGCATCATAGATGATGGGGCTTGGTGTATCGGCACTGCTAAGCGTAAAATGAGGAATAGCATGACCTTGCGCATCAAATTCTATATGATTAAAATAAACCTTACCATTAGAAACTATATCTACAAGCCCATCACCATTAACATCACTGAAATATACAGAGGTTTTGGTAGTTGTGCGGGAGGTACTTGTAGCAACAGTAGCCATAATATACTGCCACCCAGCCTTGATGGCAGGTCCTCCGGAGAAAGTATTACTGGATGAAGCAGAAAATTTAGAGATACCAATAACTTTGATAGGTTCTCCATAGGTTATTTTCTTTTCGTCTGTGCATATTTGCGGACGATAGTACACAGAACCTCCATCCTGATATATCTTGTCGGGTAATCCATCTCCGTTAAGGTCTGCAAAAGTCAATAATCCCTTAGAATTATCATGAGAGTAATTAAAAGAACCACCAATAGTGCCACTTGTTGAAGAACTTTGATCATCAACTCCTGCTCCAGCATAGAAAGAGCCACCATAAGAAAGGCTTGTTGTTCCTCCTAAGGCAGTAGGTTTGTCGCTGAATATGCCACCAACTTCTTTGAGAGGACTTATAAATCCTGCGTCAAGGCCGTCATTGTGCGTATTCCATGTTTCCTGTTTTTCCTTAAAAGGCACATACCCCTTAGCAGCCTGTACATCATCATAATAGTCAAAATTCTGATAAGACACTTCTGCACCTTTGTCGTCGAGTTGCTTCACACCCGTAAGCACATCTTTGTTGAACGCACCCTCGCTATAGGTAAAGGCATAACTGCGGAGCGTACTTCCTTGGAAGTGCACCGTTAGCTTCTCTAACAAACGATTCGATGAGGTTAGGAAGCCATATCTTGCATTGTTGTTTTTGAGTCGTTTCTGTTTACTGCCTTCTAAGACAACCACTGTGTGGGGTGCTTGTCCGCTATTACCAGCACGTACTTCCTTAAGATAAATGGCTTTTGCCACAAGTCCACCACGAACAGGTTCGTCGGCTGTCTCATAGACGTATTCGATATAATCACCGTGTGTTTCTTCCACACGTTTGAGCTTCCATTCGGTAATCACCTCACGGCTTTGACCGCTTGCATCGGTGATGGTACCTTTGAGAACGGCACCTTCTCCACCATAAATATATTTGATTCCTTGTTTGTCGGTTACTTCCCAAGTATAGTCGGCAGGAGAATTACCCTTTCGGATAATACGGCTGAAGTCTCCTCCCTGCCGAGTGTAGAACTGTCTGTCCGCTTTTCGGTTCATCTTCTCACCACGGTGAGCCACACCCATCTTGCCGTCGTCACCCATCGTGGAAAGCATAGAACCCGACATCAAATAAGTCTCGGTTTCTTTACTTGTATCGTATCTTGGAACACCCCAGCGAGTATCCAACGTAATAGAAGGAACAGAGAGATTCCAACCCTCTCCAAGCCATCCACTACCTCCTTCACTACTGTACTGTATGCCCAAAGAAGGAGCCATACCATTGCGTGCGGGAGGCATTTCAAAGCCATACTGAAGATTGGCAGAACCTCGGTTGTTAGCTGTAGGAGGTGTAATGAGATTGATTTTTGATGTCGGATCCGCTGCCTTGATGTCGTTCATCATTGTTGGTGTGAATCCGTCGGTCTGTGGTGATTCGGGTGCTTTGATGACACCATTAATCATATCTGTAAAGTGAGTGGTCTTTGATACCACACAGGCAGAAGCCTTGTCCACTTTCACCCTTTCGAGAGCCACCCAATGTTTTGTCTCTTTATCGAAATAGTAGGTGTTGATATCGTCTTCTGTAAAACCGCTTGGTATCCTTGTGCGGTCATACTTGATTTTGACTGTTGCACCCTTCCCAGCAAAGTGTTCGCCGTGAGGCAAGAAGCGATACCCCTCGTCACGTGCCGTCACATTGGTCATACCATAGTCCAAAGCGGGGATATCCGTTTCACGAAGTGCCGTAATGGTGTATTTCCCCGTTTTAGAAATTTCGCCCTTGGTAACAGAGAGCGTATTGCCGGCTATGACAAGGCTGTCGGATTGATGAGCAAGGAATTGTTTTCCAACCACTGTTCCGACAGAAACAAAGGCACGGCTGAAATCAGCTTTGCTATTCCGTGCAACGGAAAGCGTTTTGTTTACGCTCTTACCTGATACCGAAGCCGTGAGAGACAATCGACCTGTGCTAACAGGAACTACACCTTCGAACTCTCCATTTCTGACAGTTATCTTTTGTCCTGATATAGTAATCCCATCAGCTTTGCCACGGATAAATCCATGGACGTATGCCAAAGAACCGTATGCTGTCGGATACTCCGAGAACACAATGGATTCTTGTGTCTTTTCAAGTGGGGAGGTCTCTATGCGGACATTCCTGACGCTATAACTGTAAGACGCATCAGAAGGAAGCGTGAACAATATGGTGTTCTTACCTGCCTTAACCCAAGAGGGACTGATTTCCTCCCGAACGGTCTTCCATTCCTTGGA
>CAUVDL010000155.1:0-2585 GCA_963550695.1 uncultured Prevotella sp.
CAAAGAATACTACCGCTTATATTCAGCATTACGACGACCAGTATAAACGGGGCTACGGATTCTCACTTGTAAAGACTAAAAACAAGAAGATTGTCAGTCAGATGACTGCAATGGAAATTCAATATGACACGGTTGCAGATACAAAATATCATTGGAAAGTTACTAACTGGAAGATACGTACACTCAAAGGACTAAAGGAACACATTCAGAGTGGAGCTTCAAAGGATACTGTCCTACTCATGGAACCGACCGACCTTGTCTATTCTAAAGGTCAACAGGAGACCTTTACCTCCCCAGAGCTATTGAACTATATCTCCAAACAGACCAGCCGTGGTTCTGCTAATGTAGTACAATATGAGGTTGAGTTCCACAAGCGAATAGCGATGTCGTTCTCGTCTTTCATCCTCACCATCATCGGTCTATCCCTCTCTTCACGTAAGAGGAAAGGTGGAATGGGACTTTATCTTGGAATCGGTTTGGCATTGAGTTTTGGCTATATCATGCTCCAGACCGTTTCTGCAACCTTTGCTATTAAGGATAACACACCGCCTATATTGGCAGCATGGATACCAAACATTATCTTTGCTATCATCGCCTACTTCTGCTATAGAAATGCACCAAGTTAATAAGGCGAAAAGAACAAAATTAAGAACAACCCTCATGATGAAGGGAAAAACAGTAAAATATGTATTTTGAAGATTTAGATTTAAACGATAACGTACTTGACGCACTATATGACATGCGTTTTGATGAATGTACTCCAGTTCAGGAGAAGTGCATTCCCGAAATATTGAAAGGCCACGATGTATTAGGTGTTGCCCAGACTGGAACAGGTAAAACAGCGGCTTACTTACTTCCGGTTCTTTCTAAACTGGCTGATGGTGGCTACCCAGAGTCTGCAATTAATTGTGTCATCATGTCGCCTACACGTGAGTTAGCACAGCAGATTGACCAAGGTATGCAGGGTTTTGCCTACTATCTTAATGGTGTATCTTGCGTTGCTGTCTATGGTGGTAATGATGGTAATAGATACGATCAGGAGTTGAAGAGTCTCGCACTCGGAGCTGATGTTGTGATTGCTACTCCAGGTCGTTTCATCTCTCATATCTCGCTCGGAAACGTAGACTTATCTAAGGTCAGTTTCTTCATCCTTGACGAAGCTGATCGCATGCTCGACATGGGATTTGCTGATGACATCATGACAATAGCAAAGCAATTGCCTGCAACTTGCCAGACAATCATGTTCTCTGCTACCATGCCTAAAAAGATAGAAGAACTTGCTAAGACACTGCTAAAGAATCCAGTTGAGATTAAACTCGCAGTAAGTAAACCTGCTGAGAAGATTCAGCAGACAGCATACGTATGCTATGAGACTCAGAAGATGGGTATCATTAAGGATATCTTCAAGGCTGGCGACCTCAAGCGTGTCATTATCTTCTCTGGTTCAAAACAGAAAGTAAAACAAATTACAGCATCGCTTAATCGTATGCACATCAACTGTGGTGAGATGCACTCTGACCTTGACCAGGAGCAGCGTAATGACGTTATGTTCAAGTTCAAGAGCGGACAAATTGATGTATTGGTGGCTACTGATATCGTTTCACGCGGTATTGATATCGACGATATTGCAATGGTCATCAACTATGATGTACCTCATGACGCAGAGGATTATGTCCACCGTATCGGTCGTACCGCACGTGCTGACCGTGACGGAAAGGCGATTACCTTCGTAAATGAAGATGATATCTATTTCTTCCAACAGATAGAATCGTTCTTAGAGAAGGAGATTGAGAAGGCACAACTACCTGCAGAACTTGGCGAAGGTCCTGAATACAAGAGCAACGGAAAGCCTAAGAAGGGTGGCAATAGTGCAAAAAGCCGTCGCCGCAAGGACCGTGACCATCAGAGTCATAAGGACAAGAAGCAGGGAAATAACAAGCAGCGCAACAGACGTCCTTCACCTCAGACACAGAACAACGCTGACGAGAACAATACTAACCAACAAGAGCGTAAGGCTGGAAACAAACAGAACAATAAGACTCAAAAGCAGCAAGAAAATAATCTTACAGCAACTGAGAGTAAACCAATAAATAAGAAGAATAATCGGCAGGGTAAGGGCAGACAACAGGAACGTCAGTCAAAAGCAGACAACGAGAAGCACAATGACAGAAAACCTGCCAATAATAAAGGTAATGCAGAGAATTCTGCTAACCAGCAGAACAAGAAGCCTAATAATAAGCGTAAGAAGCGTAACAACCGCCAACGTACACCAGAAGACAAGTCTGTAAGAAGAAGTACAAAATATGATATTCGCGAGGAGTTACCATCAACATCCAACAACGAATCAGGCTTGAAGGCACTCATCAAAAAGCCTCTGAAGTGGCTTCGTGGACTTGGTAAGAAGTAAAACGAGCGTTTTCATACACTATAACTTCTTTCAGTCTTTTTATACTACCTCTTTTTTTCGCTCACTTTAGATTATCATTGAAATATTTTGCCTTTTCCGTGTTTTCCATTATCTTTGCATTCAGATAAGGCAGTGTTCCGGCTCTGTCGCTGGCATCTGTAATGGATGCGAGAGGAAA